>CALAWF010000252.1 GCA_937894665.1 uncultured bacterium
CTACTCTATTGACTTAGCAAAAAAGATAAATGGAGAAATTATTTCTGCGGATTCAAGACTTGTTTACAAGGGCTTTAACATTGGAACGGCAAAGCCGACTATAGAAGAAAGGAAAGGAATTCCACATTATTTGATTGATGTTGTCGAACCAGAATTTGACTATTCCGCAGGAATTTATAAACAAGAAGCTACAAAAATAATTAATAAAATTACTGAAAGAGGACATATTCCTATTATCGTCGGTGGAACAGGTTTATACATAGATATTTTGTTGAAAAATTTCTCTCTACCGCAAATTGAACCGAATAGAGAGCTACGAGAAAAACTTTATAAGTTGGATATTGAAAAACTTTACCAAGTATTAGAAGAAAAAGATACTGATGCCGCACAATCCATTGATAAAAATGATAGAAAAAAAATTATTAGAGCGATTGAAATTATTAATACAACGGGAAAATCATTAAAAGATTCTCGAGGAATAGAAGATTCGCAATATGACGTAGAATGGATTGGAAGAAACTTTGACCGAAAAACTTTATATGAACGAATTGATAAACGAGTAGATTTAATGATTGAAACAGGTTTGTTAGAAGAAACTAAACAGCTACTGGATAAACATGGTAGAATTCCAAACCTGATAAATACTATAGGATATAGAGAAATAATCGGTTATTTAGATAATAACTATTCATTAGAAGAAGCAAAAGAATTGTTAAAGAAAAACACAAGAAACTATGCAAAACGACAACTTACTTGGTTCAGAAAAAATTCAGAAATTAAATGGAATATTTTTCCAGAAAAACTAAAAAAATAAAATATTACCACTTAATTTTCACAACAACTTTTAAAACTTTTTGAGTTTTTCCATCAATTGCAACTTGCGGAGCATGAGCTTCATGAGGAAAAATCATCATAAAATTGGAACTATCCAGTCTAATTGAGGGATATTTATTCACAGAATCAGAATAAAATGTAATATCCTTATTCTCAGAATAAGGAATATCAACATTTAAACTCGTCCTTGAGGTATAATAAATATCTTCAATACCTTTTAACAATAATTGTATATCAATATATTTATCATGAGACTCAAATTTTGCATTATCAATCAATTTTGTATTGTACTCTTCAATATTGACATACACATTGTCAGATAAAACAGTTTTACGCATTTGAATATTAGATAAATCTAACTTTGATAAAAATTCAATAACATTATCCGGAATATTTTTATATATTTTTAAATTTTCAATTTTATCAACAATCATTTTACACCTTTCAAATCTAACGAGTTAAGAATAATCTTAACCCGTTATACAATTAAATTAGAAGAATCGTAGTTTATTTCTTACTGATACGAAACAACTATGACTTGAGCAAGGATTCGAATCGGAATCAATTGCCTCTGTACCTTTATCAACTTGAGTACCCGCACCCTTTGCCTTCAAACCTAAGTTCTTGCAATATGGAGTATGAGAATTAACAAGTTTTGCAAAACATACTCCCCTCGCATATGATACGTTTGAATATGCAACAACACGTCTTCTCGCAGAATCACCTGCACTAGTGAAGTAATATACATCAACCGGAATATTTTTTACACTATTACCAGCCAAATATACACTATTTGAATCTGCCTCTAAAGATTTTGGTGCATCTAACGGATAACCTGGATAAACTTTTCCATTTGTCCCTACGTAGAATGGGAAAACATCTTCCCATAAAGTACCGGAACCTTTAGTACCATTTATATCAACAAAAACAGTAAAACCACCAATAGCAAAGGACCTATTATCTTTATCAACATCTGCACTATAATCAATTGTAGATAAATCAGTAGATGCACAACAATTTCTTGCATCACCCATTTTATTTAAACTGGACGCACTATCTAAAGTATAACAATGAGATTCTCCTGCACAGAAATACCCTCCTGCGGCATCACAAAGTTCCCTTGTCGATAATGGAGAAAGATTATCTGATTTCAATAATTCTCTACACATATTTTGAGTAGATGATATACCAACAGGATTATAAGATAAACCAGGAATAGAAGCTGACTTATCACCTAAAATCCATAACCGCAAACCATTTGACAAAATAATATTAGGTCTTAGATTTGCAAACGCACCCTGCTTACTATTTATTGAAAGATAACCGGAACCGTTATTTCCTTTTGCAGCTTCTAAAACATTTTCATATACATTCACATTATTTTCTTCAGTAAACAGATTGCAATTAGCACTATTTGGAACAATATTCCAATTATCCCTAATAAGTTCACAGAAACGGCTAGCTTTAACAATTGGTGGATTCGGCACGCAAACCTGAGTATTAAAATCAGGACGATAGCCTTCAGCACAACCCTTTAACACACATTTTTCAGAGGAAGTGCCTTTATTACTATCCATTTCATAACCACTCGCACATTCACATGCCGAACCATTAAAAAATGAATGTTCCGGACAACACCAATCACTTACAGAGTTATATTCGCCGCTACAATATCTACAATAATTTATACCAGCATCTGCGGCATGTGCAAGCCCAGGGTGAGCATTAGCATATGTATTAAAAGTATTAGTTTTGGCAGCAGTTTTAGTAACTGGGGCATAAGAATTATAATTATCCTTATGCGAACAACAAACCTTGTCATCATTTGAAGTTACAAACTTACCTGTTTCACATTCACAACTAAGGGCATATGTTCCTCCGGCATTATACATACCATAATAAGGGCTATTTACACAAATATCTTTAACCGAAGGGCGAGTATATGAAGTTGAATTATTAACCTCAGAAGAAGAAGAACCTAAATATCTATATATTGAATCACAAGAACTATACTCGGATGCTTCATCTTCGTCATCAGCTTCTTCTCTGACAACCCTTAATTCTTTTTTAGATTTATACTCTACAGTGTCATTTTCTGCGTTCCCAGAACAATACGTATTCAATTTCGCACAATATCCGGCAAAATCACCACCGTTTTTAATATAATCTTCTAATTCTTTATAAATGGTTGATTCGGCTTTACTATTAAGAGTAATTAACCCTTGACTAGGAAGCAACCCTTTAACTGGAGCGTAATTGTCAAAATAAGAAGTAGTAACAGTTGTTTCATTACCATTTTCATCTCGTCCATTGTAAGAACCACTTTCTTCCCCTATAATATCAATACATTTATAATACTCAGGAGTACCGTCTTCTTTTGTTCCCTTTTGAACTTGTTTATTTAACTTACAAACTTGATATGCTAACTGAACCTGCTCATAGTCTTGGCTTGTAATAGACGATCCGTCATACCATTCAGGTTCGTCGGCAAAACTCTTCGGGAATAAATTTTTAAAAACGAAATGTTCTGTATATGCAAATCTCAAACTTAAATTTGTAAATACCGATTTAATATTTTTACTCCAAGAATTTTTAGCGATATTAGTTACATTAGCGATTTTAGAAAAATCAGGATTTTCTGAAGTCTTTTTATACCTTGGATCATCTGGGTCTCCAAGAGCTACTATCTGTCCGCCCAATTTTTCAACAGAACGGTATGCCATATAGTAAGCATATTCGTCAGATTTAGATAATTGGTTTTTAACAATAGGAATACAAACTATCGTCAAGAGAGCAACAATCATAACTGCGATTGCCAATTCCATTAACGAAAATCCATTTTTTTTAATATTTCTATTATTGAAGACTCTCATCAGACCCCCATTCATAATATATAAACTATTTTAATTCTAACATTGCTTTTTCATAATCTTCTTTGTTTGGAGCTTTTCCATGCCAACCGGCATTGTTTTCCATAAAGGAAACACCCTTACCCTTAATCGTATTTGCAACAATAACAGTTGGTTTATCCTCTACAAGTTTAGAAGATTCAATTGCATCATATATTTCTTGAAGATTATGACCATCTATTTCAATAACATTCCAACTAAAAGCTCTTAATTTTTCCGGTAAATTATCTAACGACATTACACATTCTGTATTCCCATCAATTTGAAGTCTATTTCTGTCAATAATTGCGGTTAAATTATTTAATTTCCGATGAGATGCTTGCATTAAGGCTTCCCATACGTTACCTTCTTGCATTTCACCATCTCCAAGTAATACATAAACTCTAGCCGGATTATTGTCCATTTTTAAAGACATTGCAATTCCACAAGCCATAGATAAACCTTGTCCTAAAGAACCAGAAGCAACTTCTATACCCGGACACCATAAAGAAGGATGCCCTTGTAATCTCGTACCTAATTTTCTAAAAGTTTTCAACTCAGATTTAGGAATAAATCCAATTTGAGAAAGAACGGAATAATAAACTGGAGAAACATGCCCCTTAGAAAGAACAAATCTATCTCTTTGTTGATAATTTTTAGAGCTTTTTCCTTTCACAGAATGCTTCATACATTTATGAAACAAAACCGTCATAATTTCACAAGAAGATAATGAGCCTCCGATATGCCCAGATTGAGCATTGTAAACCATAGACACTACATTTTGTCTATTTCCCTTGCATAATTTATTTAGTTCCATTATCTCATTTTCAGATAAAGCAGTCATTATTTTGATAACCTTTCTTTTAAAACTTTTAAAACAAACAATGGTAATGTTGGGAAAATTCGCTTAAATCGTTGAGGTTCTTTAATCGTACGATATAACCATTCTAAACCCAATTTTTGATATATTTTAGGTGCTCGTTCTACAACTCCAGCCCAGACATCAAAACTTCCACCTAAGCCAATTAAGGTTGTGTTTGGTAATTTATTTTTTAAATCATTTATAAAAAATTCCTGTTTGGGAGAACCCAAAGCCACTAAAACTAAATCCGGATTAGCAGAAACAACAGAATCCAAAATTTCTGTATCTTCGTTAAAATATCCATCATGAGAATATACAACATTCAAAGTTGGATATTCTTTCAATAAATTACTTATAGCATAATCCACAACTCCAGGTTTTGCACCAATCATAGCAACAGATTTGCCATTGTTAGTATATTTTTCGATAAGAGCTTTGCCTAAATCAATTCCGGCAATTCGTTTTATATTATGACCAAGAATTTTAAGCCCTATTTCGACCCCGATACCATCAGCAACAACTAATTCTGCATTTTTAATTATTTTTGAAAATTCAGGATTTGAATGAGCCGCGGAAATCATCTCCGGATTAATAGTTACAATTTGACCATGATGAGTATAAGCCCAATCTACGGCTTGCTCAAAAGTAAAACTATCAACATCAAATCCCTGTATTTTGACTAAGACTCTATCCATAAGACTATTATACCATATTATTATAAATTATGCTATAATTTATATATGAAAAATATATTAAAAATAATTTTTGGAATATTGTTTTTAATAAGTACCACACAAGTTGTTAAAGCGGCGGAATTTGAAGTGCTTGTATTGCCTACTGGACTTTTTTCAACTTGTTCTAATTATTTTTGCTTTCCAGATGTATCAGAAATCATAGCGGACGATGTAATTA
>CALAWF010000253.1 GCA_937894665.1 uncultured bacterium
GGTGAAATTCTTTTTCCATTTCTTTTAAAGCGGTATAAGTACAACCTTCTTTGTGTGGAGAACCGTTTAGCAATAATACTTTCATTTTAAACTCCTTTAAAATTTACAACCTACATATTTTAGAGTATTACATTATGCTTTTTAGTCAAGTACTTTAAATTAAATTATATGTTATAATAATTTTGCAATATTAAATAAAAGGAGCTTTATATGGAAAATAATGTTATTTTTACAAGAAGATCAATTAGAAAATTTTTAGATAAACCGGTTGAACAAGAAAAAATTGAAAGAATTTTAAAAGCAGGAATGCAAGCTCCGTCGGCTCACAATATGCAACCTTGGGAATTTGTTGTTGTTACAGATAAGGATAAAAAAGATGAAATCTCAACAATGAGTCCTTGGTCCGGAATGGTTGCTAAAGCACCGGTTGCAATTGTTGTCGTTGGTCATCCAACAAGTGAAAAATCTGCGGAATTTCTTCCTCAGGATTTGGGTGCTTGTACTGAAAATATTCTTTTACAAATTGCTAACGAAGGTCTTGGTGGCTGCTGGATGGGATTTTATCCTAACAAAGAAAGAAGTAATAGCTTGAAAACTTGTTTCAATATACCAGAAGACAGAATCCCATTTTCTGTAATTGCATTAGGCTATAGTGATGAAAAAAATCACTTTGTAGATAGAGCTGATATGTCAAGAGTTCACTATAATAAATGGTAGAAAATATGCAAAAAGAATTGCTGGAAAATTTATTTTCAAAAGATTCAAGTTCTCTTGCCGGAAATGATATTCCCCTAGAGTTGTTAACATCTTTAGATAAATTTATTTTAGATAAAATTGAAGAAAATAGTATTATTCCTGAAGTTATTAATATATATCAAAAATTTCAGCCAATCAAACAAGATGCTCCAGAAGCAATGAAAATTAAGTTATTCACAACAATCAAAAGTTTTGCGATGGATGTTGCAAGAAATGAAAAAATTCTGGATAGTCTTGTTCTGTTTAGATTTTTAGTCGTTAAGGCTAATCTTGTCCCTCAAGATTATTTTTCAATTGCTGAAGGGCTGCAAATTCTTGGTAATTCAGAGTTGAGCAAGAAGTTTTTAGATATTTATGTTGACAAAGAACAGAATAAACCGTTGTTATTTTTGACTCTTGGAAATTTTTATAATTTTGTAAAATTAGATTTAAAAAAAGCTGTTCAATATTATGAAAAATATATTTCTATTGATGAAACAAAGCCTGTAGTATATACAATTTTAGCAAATTTATATTCAAGGCTTTATGGAGATGCGAGTCTAATAGAACAAATTTCTTATTATGAAAAGGCATATTCTTTAAAACCTAATGATAGGTTATCTTTACATGGTTTGGCTTTTAATTATGAAAAACTAGGGGATAAAGATAAGGCGGATTTTTATTACCAAAAACTTTTAGAAAATGAGCCGACAGATACTGATTTTTATAATTATGGATTATTTTTGATTTCTTGTGGAGATTTTATTCGAGGTCATAGATTTTTAAGACACAGAAAAACAAATCTTAATTCAATTCTTCCTCTCGATAAAAAATGGGATTTAGACTCAGATATTAAGGATAAAACTCTTCTTATTCATTTTGAAGAGGGGTTTGGTGATACTTTTATGTATTGCCGATTTGTTCCATTCTTAAAAAAATATGCAAAAAAAATAATTTTTGTGGTGCAAGATAAGTTATGCGATTTGATAAAAAATTCTTCCCTTATTT
>CALAWF010000254.1 GCA_937894665.1 uncultured bacterium
TTCAAATACATCACAGGAGCAAAACGGAAGTTGCCTTTTGCAATATTTACAGTCCTGATTTCTCCAGCAAAATTATAGATTTCATCAAACAAATATTTATGAATTTTAGCTAACGAGTCAAACGTTCCGCACTGCAAATTTTCAAGAATACCACGTTCAAAAAGTTCAATAGCTTTGGTTTTGCTAATTTTTTCTTCCATTCTTGCAAGTTCAGAACTATCGGTTATATTCAATTTATTTTCTAAAACCATAAAATCCTCTTTTATCTGATTATAGCATATTTTTTTCAAATAAAAAAGAGCGTTAATGCCTAAGACACTAACGCTCTTTTCTTAACTTAATCAAATTTCTTATTTAGAAATTCTTCCCGGAACAACAACTCCACCTTTCAAGTTCTTTTTGTAGAATTCAACGTGTGGTTGAAGAACGCTATCAAGAACTTCAGGGAATTCTTTGCCTTCCATAATTTTTTCAACGATTTCTTGGTAAACAGTAGCGAATGCTCTCAATTGAGTCATAGCACCTGCTGCAGCAGGAGTTAAGCCCATACCTTGAGTTTTTACTGTTTCAACAAACAAGTTACCTGTTACTTCGTAAGATTTTGTCAAAGCACCGATGTAGCTTTCTGCATTTTCTCTGCAAACGCCGTTGTCTTGAGGAACAGTTAAAGCGAATGCAAATTTGTTAGCAGGATTGAAGTGAGCTTCTGCTGAGTGGTGCATTGCATCAGGAACTTTAGCAATTTGCTTCAATGTATCTTTTACTGATTCGTTTTGCATTTGAGCATTCCAGTAAACAGTATTTTCAAAAATTGAACCCATATATTGGTGAACTGATGTCAAAATGCCGTTCAATTTTGCATCTGCCCAGAAAATACCTTCTTTTAAAGCATCATTTACATCTAAATCAGCAGTTAATGATTCTGTTGAAACTTCTTGAGCTGCATTCAACATTGCAACCATATCTTCTTTTTTCATGCCGGCATAAGCCAAAGTGAACAAAGCGTGATCGTCAAATGCTGAGAATCTTCCACCTACATCATCGTGAATGAATAAGTCGCCTAACCAACCTTGTTCGTTAGAAGTTCTTCTCAATTCAGATTTTTCAGCGTTTTTATCAGTAACTGCGATGAAATGTTTATGTGCTAATTTTTCTGCTTCATCTTGTGATTTTCCTTGAGCCTTGTACGCATCAACTAGCATAGCCAAAACTCTTAAGAAACCATCTTTAGTTTCAAAAGTTGAACCTGATTTTGAAGCGATTAAGAAGTTTGAATCAAGAACATTGTCATTCAATTTGTATAAAAATCTTTCTAAACTTGCAGAATCAACATCTGAATAGAATTCGATTTTGTCGCCTTTGATGTTCAAACCGTTGATAGATAACATGTGTTCAACTGTATGTTTTGAACCACCGATACCCATAACGCTTAATTTAGAAGCACCTGTTTGGTTTTGTAATTTTTCTGCTAAAGAATAGATTTCGTCAACTCTTTTTGCTTGTTCTGATGGTAAATTTACCCAGTTCAAGAATTGACCTTGTTTGTTAGCACGAGATGAAAATTCTTGAACAAATTCAGAAACTTTTGATGAATATTTGCTAAAATCAATACCAGAGAAATTAGCAGTAATGTTTGAGTTTTTTGTCAACATGATAACCCCTTTCTTAAGTTATACCCTTCACAACAATATTCTACTATAAAATTTTTATTTTGGGGATGTTTATTATTAAGGGAAAAGGAAATAAGGAACAAGTGAATAGGGGAATAAGTTCATTAAAAGTCTATAGGTTCTTTACGGTTATGTCATTCTGAGGGTTTGACTAATTGATTATAAAATATATAATAAAGTCAGAGGGGAAGTTATGAATAAAAAAATCTTATCCAATTTTGCATTGTTTTTAACCGCTTTGATTTGGGGCGTTTCTTTTGTTGCTCAAAAAGCAGGAATGGACTATGTTGGAGCATTTAGTTTCAACTTTGCAAGAAGTATTTTAGGCGGATTTAGTTTAATTCCTCTTATTTTTCTTGTCAAAATGACAACACCTGACAACCGCCCTAAAAAATTAAAACATTTACAACATTTATATCTTCTAAAGGCAGGATGTTGTTGTGGCTTAGCACTATTTACGGCAATGAGTTTACAGCAGTATAGTATGATTTCTGCCAGTGCAGGGAAAGCAGGTTTTATTTCTGCCCTATATATAATTTTTGTTCCGCTAATTTCAATGTTCTTTGGGACAAAATTGGAAAACAAGGTTAAAATTAGTGTTGGATTAGCTCTTGTCGGGTTATATTTGTTATGTTTTAAGGGTGGAATGTCCGGATTTGATATGTATGACGGTTTACTTTTAGTGGGAGCGTTTTTCTATGGGGTACATATCCTTGTAGTTAACCATTTTTCCCGACACGTAAACCCTATAAAAATGTCTTGCGTTCAATTCTTTGTTGTCGGGCTTTTGTCATTACCATTTATGTTAATGTTTGAAAATCCTGTTATGGCAAATTTCATCGCCGCTAAAACACCTATTTTGTATGCAGGAATTTTAACTTGCGGTGTGGCTTATACCTTGCAAATTTTTGGACAAAAATTCACTCCTCCAACAATTGCTTCAATAATTTTATGTATGGAATCTGTTTTTGCTGTTGTTGGTGGAAGTTTGATTTTGCATGAAACAATGACCGCAAGAGAAACTTTGGGATGTGTGTTTATGATAATTGCTGTCGTCCTATCGCAAATTCATTTGAAAAATATTAAAAAAGGGTTGACCGTTTGCCAAGAAAATAAAGTTGCATAAAATTAAAAGCCCTAAGTTTTAAAACCCAGGGCTATTTAATATTTTGAAAATTCAATTGCCTATTATAGATAACATTTGCGTTCTTGACCTTCAACCCCTGCGTACAATTCTACGAATTGTTTTGCCGGACTTGCATCAATTTTTTGCAACAAAACTTCTTCAATTTGGAAAAAGCCTACATCGCCTGACATTTCAATATCAATTTTGATTGGTTTTCTTTCTCCACGGTGAATTCCAATACGATTGATTGCATTTGCAGAGTATTTGTGAATATCGCCAACTCTTGGAGTTGTATTGATTGCCATTGGAATTCTAGCTCTTCCTTTTGTCATATCGCAACCATCGGCAATTAGGATTATACCTGCTTCAATTGAATGGATTTTTCTTGATGACATATGACCAATAATAGCTTCTGTTGTAACAGAACGAATGATTACTCTTTTATGTAAGTCATCCGGAAACATGTGCATAAGAGTTCTTTCTAAAATCGGCTGACATAAAAGAGCTGACATTTCTTCGTGTCCTTGTCTTCCGATTGACATTCCCAAGTCGTGCATTAAACCTGCCAAAATTACGGCACACATACTATCTTCAAATGTCCCGATTTCTTCTTGTTCAAGAGATGTTTTAATTCCTGCTTCGTGCAAAATGTTTAACATTTTTATTGCATTCCCAACAACCTGACGCATGTGAACCGGTCCATGGTCATTGTAACCAAGTCTTCTTATTGAAACATTGTTTGCATATTCCTGCATTTCTTGAAGTTCAGCATCAGCAAACAAGTAGTTTACTAATTCCAAACAAACGGGGTGATTTTTTAATCTATTTTGAATTTTTGTTTCTGTTGAAATTTCCTTAACTGATTTCATAATAAACCTTTTCTTTCTTGCTCTTATATCTATATGATAACGCATAAAATATTAAAAGTTAACCCCTTTAGTTTGTTTATTATATAATCAGCATATGAAAGATTACAAATATTATTTGGATAACGGAATTTACAATTTCCAAGACGGAAAATACGAAGATGCGATTGAAAATATCAACAAATCTTTAGAACTTAAAAATGATTGGGCTATTCCATATTTTTACCGTGGTGCGGTTTACGATGCTATGAAAAAATATGATGAAGCAATGCTGGATTATACAAAAGCACTCTCTATAGATGATAAAATGACAGATGCTTACTATAACCGTGCAAAAATTATTCTTTCTCGCAAAGATATTGAAAATCCAAATATTCAAAATGCAATAAACGATTTAGAAAAAGCATTGGAACTTGATAACAAATTTGTTGATGCTCTATTTGCAATGGCTGCAGCTTATAAAAAGTTAGGAGATTATCATAAGGCTCTAAGTTATTTAGAAAAACTTTTAGAAATTGAACCGGATGCAGTTCACGCAAAGGCTTTGAAAAAATTAATTTTGCAAAAATATATAGTATAAGAATTTGGTCGTGAAAAAGTTTTTATTTTTATTAGTTTTAATCTTATTTAATCCGTTATTTGCTCAAGCAAATGAAGAAGAAATTTGCCTCGAGTTTGATAATAATTTTCAACGCCTTACAATAAACGATTCCGTTCACGCAATTCCTGACTCTGTTTCTGACGATAAGGATATTACCATAAGTGAAGATAAAAATCTTGAAACAGAAGACGAACTGCTTTTTGAAGACGAAAAATTACTGGAAGAAGCTCCTCCCATTTGGGACAGTATTCCTATATTAAAAGAAGCAAATATTGTTGAACAAGAAAATAGATTTTTTAGAGGATTATCTTCGCAAGCAAATAGGCTTTACAATTTAAAAATTGAACAGACAAATACTGCATCATCACTTTTCAATGAACCACTGACAAAACATTTTAAATCCGGTCCACTAGAAACTTTTCACCCGTGGGCTGTTGTTGGGATGAATATGGAATCTGATTTTGAAGAAGGCGGACATCATTTTAGCAAATTCAATCCTTCTTTAGCAAATGTTATTTTAGATGGGAAATTTAAAGGCGGAAAAGAAAATTTTAGAATTTTGCTAGACGCTTCTCATCAACATTCCCGACCGTTTATGAAGCAGTTTGTCCAAGATTTTTATGTTGAATCCAAAAGAATTCCTCATCATACAATTTTAGTTGGGCGTTCTCGTACCGGTATCGGGTATGAAGGAATTCAATCTCCATATACTTTACCGCTTTTAAATCGTTCTCAAATTTCGAGAAACTTTGGAAACATCCGCAAAAACGGTGTAAGAGTTTTGGGTAATTATTCACTTGTGGATTATGATATTGGCGGATATAGCTCAGATACATTTTTTACGGAATTTCTTCCAGGGATGGAGTTTGATGGATGGATAAATTTTAAACCTCTTGCCAAAACCAATGGGAAATACGGCAAACTTACAACCGGTGGCGGTATCATCACGGGCAGGAGAAATTCTGTTGATTATTTTATTAGCGGAGCATATATCGGCTATGAGTACAAAAAATTCTGGACAAGAATGGAATATTCTGCCGCAAATGGTTCGAATGGTCCGTCTGGCTTAACAACCAAGCATCGAGAAGGCTGGTATATTACTTTAGGTTATAAAATCACCAAAAAGATTGAAGCTGTTCTCCGTTATGACGAATTTGATCCGGACAAATCATTCAGACACGATCACAGAAGAGAATACACTGCAGGAGTAAATTATTACTTAAAAGGACAGGCTTTGAAACTCGTAATGAATTACATTTTCTGCCAAAATGATAATAACCCGAATAGCCATAGAATACTAATCGGTGCTCAAATTGCGATATAGAAATAAGTTTTTTAAGTCTATAAGTCAATAAGTTGATAAATTTTACGTGATAAAGGCAATAAGGAAAAGAAAAATAAGGGAATAAGTTCGTTACAAAAAGGTTTTAAGGCACTATGGCACTGAGGTCTTTATATTTTTAGGTCATTCTGAATTGACTAGTTCATTACAATTTTATTTGTAGGTCGGCTTTACTAAGCCGACATTAAAAAATCCGTCATTCTGAGCAAACTCTAATTATAGCGTTCGGTCAGAGATTCTTCGGGAAAATTTGTAAAATAATATTAGATATTCTACGGTTTATCCCTCAGAATGACGTAACCGTAAAGAACCTATAGACTTATCAACTTATTGACCTATAGACTTTTAACGAACGTATTCCCCTATTCCCTTATTCCTTTTTCCTCTGCGAAAATAACTTCTAACTATTCCCCAAAGTCAAGCAAGTCCTTAGGCTCAACCCCCAAAACATCCGCAATAATCTTTAATTTAGAAAGTGTAATATCTGTTTTTGCAGTTTCAACCATTGCAATCATTGAACGTGAAATCCCGCTTACCGCCAAGAAATCATCCTGCTTTAGATGCTTTGCCTTTCGAATTCTTTTCAGATTATGTGCAAATTTTTGTAAAAACTCCTTGTCCATTTTTATATTATCAGCTATACTGACATTATATAAAATCAGTTGTACTGACATTAAGGAGAGTAGCAGAGTGAAAAATATGGGTTTTACATTAGCAGAAGTATTGATAACGCTGGGAATTATTGGAGTTATGGCAGCCTTAACTCTCCCAACAATGATTTCAAATAACAAGAAACGTGTTGTTGAAACCCAACTACAACAATACTACTCAATGATGAACCAAGCATTTAGACTTGCGGAAAGCGATTACGGTGATATGAGCGGTTGGGATGTTCCGGCAAAGACATATTCTCAGGGTGGAACAGGTGATTACGAATGGTTTCAAACTTATCTCCAACCGTATTTAAAAACAAGTACAGTAAAAAAGGCTTTTCATTTATATTGCGTTTGGTATGACGGATTTGGAATTGAATTTATCAACGGAACAAGTGCATCTTGCGGAATAGCGGAAGGTTTTAGTAATGATTTTCTTTGTATGTTTTATCCAAAGGCGGAAAAAATGAAGGATGTTCAAGATGACAACCAAAAGAGTAAAAAACTTGTTCCGGGGAAAGATTATTTTGTATTTAAAATAAACCTCAATAATAACAAAGGGTTTCAGCCATATGACAGCGACGAGTGTTACGCAACCCAAGGAACGAAAGCATTACCATCCCGAGGTTGTGCAAAACTTATTCAAAAAAACAACTGGAAAATCCCATCCAATTATCCGATTAAGTTTTAGAACAAGTATGTCATTCTAACGGGTTTTTCAATGTCGGCTTAGTAAAGCCGACCTACAAATAAAATTGTAACGAACTTAGTCAATTCAGGATGACGTAAAAAACTCAGTGCCTTAGTGCCTTATATGCCTTTTGTAACGAACTTATTCCCCTATTCCCTTTTTCCTTGTCCCTCCGCGAAAAATACTTCGCTTCGTTCAGTATGACAAACGCATTTAATATTTTATAGGGGGTTCGGGGGCGTTGCCCCTGATGACTCA
>CALAWF010000255.1 GCA_937894665.1 uncultured bacterium
AATTTTTTGCACGATAAACACCTTCACCGTCAAAAGTAAATTCTCCTAATCTAGTATAAACACTTTTCCCATCAGGAGTTTTAGTTAGGAAGAAACCTTTACCTTCTAGGAATACGTTATCTTTAGAGGTTCCTGGAGTTGATTTACCTTGTCCCATGTTCTTTGCATAATCATCATTTATTGCACCTCCAAGAAAAGTTTTAAAATTAACTTGCTTTTCTTTAAAACCAGGGGTGTAAACATTAGTCATGTTATCTGTAATTACATCCATCCAGTTTACGGTTGCATATTGAGTATTAATTGCGGTTATAAAAGCATCATTCATCTTTTATTACTCTCCTTGTTGTTGCTTATTACGTCTTCTTTCATTTTGTTGCTTACTACTATTTGAGTACGATAAATCTGAATATGGCAAATCATTTTCTCTAAAAGTAGCTTTTAATGATTCAATATTGTTTCTCAAATACTGCTCCACAGCCTTATCTCCAGGGATAAAACGAGCCGATAAAGCACCGTCTTGACCAACTCGCAAAATTACAGAAACATTTTGATCAAAATCAATTCTTAACGGTTGATTAGTTTCACGAGCATTACTTAAGGCGTTTAATAATGTTTGAGAAATTTTAGCATTTTGAGCAACTTCTGCAAAATCACCACCATTTGCAATCATATTTTGAGCCTGTAAAGCAATATTCTGGATAGAAACATCTTCAGTCTTTGTCAAATTGATAAAAAATTGAGCGTCATCCTGAGTTAAACTAATTTGATTGCTATTATCAGAACCAAAAGAAAAAATGCTGCTTGTCCCTTGAAGATTAGAAACCTCATCTACTTGAGATAAGCCATTTTGATTCATCATTTGTAAAATATTATTAGAAAGCATATTATTTGCATCATTCAAAGACATTGAACCATACTTACTATAATCCGCATTCACAGATAATGTTAAACTATCATCATCTTCTTTGGTTTCTTTTTTACTTGCTTCAGATGATTTTGCCTTATCAACCTCTTTAGATTTTGTATCTTCTACCTTAGTATCCTTTTTTTCATCTTTTGAAGACACTTTATCCATTTCATCTTTAAAAGATGAATCTGTAGAAGTTTTTTTAGAACTATCGGAATTAGATGCACTGGAAACTTGTGCCGTTGAAGTTGTGCTACTTACTGTTGCTGAAGATGATGTTGCTTCAATACCCATTGTTAATTACCTTCTATTTTTCTTAACTGATTCATTATGTCTTTTTCTTCTTCCTCGGCTCTTTCTTGACTTTGCTTGAAAAATCTTGTTACTCCGAGTTCTGAAAATTGTTTTAATTCTGCGGCTTTTTCTTCTTTCAGATAAGCCTCTTTGTTTTTCTCTTTGTGTTTTTCAAGAACTTTAACAGCTTGTTCACATTTTACGAGTTTTTCTACTTCAATATCTAGTTTTTTTTGAACATCCTGCCTAACTTGTTCCAGTTGTTCTGCTTTTTCCCATAGATGTTGAAGAAAATTATCATAAGTTTCATACATCATAGGATCAGCTGAACGCATACCTGCTTTTGTATCCAAAATATCTTGGTTATTCTTCTTGATATTTTGTTCCGCTTCAAATACAGCCTGTTGTGCTTTTTGAACTTTCATTCTCTGCTCTTCTTTTTGGTTTATTCTGAAATCCAAAACTTTTTGCAATCTGTATCTGAATGGCATGTCTGTACTCTTTCTCAATATATTATGTAGCATTTACTAAGAGTAATAAACATCTAAACGTATGATATTGTTATAAGGATAATGCATAAAAAGTCAATAAAAAGCCCTCAAGGATTTTCTTGAAGGCTTTTTGTATATTATTTTATAAGAATTATTCTTCCGGAGTCTCTTGAGGAGCATCAGAACTTGTTTCATGAACAGATAAAGCAATTCTCTTATCTGCAGGATTAAATTTGATGATATAAGTACTAATTTTATCTCCAACTTGAAGAATTGATTTTGATTCATTTTGATAATCAACAACTTCATTATGTGGTAATAATGCTTCTACCCCAGGGAAGACTTCAACAAAAGCACCAAAGTGTTTTAATCTAGTAACAGTACCTTCAACTTTGTCGCCTTCTTTGATTTGTTTTTCTGCTTCAATCCATGGATCCGGTTCAAGATTTTTTAAACTCAATGAAACTCTTTGTTTGTCATGATCAACAGAAATAACTTCTACATCAATTTTATCTCCAACATTCAAAATATCTGTTGGATGATCAATCCATCTCCAAGACAATTGAGAAAGCGGAAGTAAGCCATCAATACCACCTAAGTCAATAAATGCACCAAAGTCGGTAATTCTAACAACTTCACCTTTAACAACTTGACCCGGTTCAATTTGTGAGAAAATATTTTTTCTTGCTTCTTCTGCGGAATCTTCATAAACCTTTTTATTTGAAAGAATGAAATTATTTTGTTGAGCATCAAGAGTCAAAATTTTCAATTCTAATTTAGAACCAACTTCAACATCAGTTTCTCTTGTTCTAAGTTGTGATGAAGGAATAAAGCCTCTAACACCTGAAACTTCAACAAGAACACCGCCTTTAACAACATTGATAACAGTACCAAGAATTGTTTCATCAGCAGCTTTAGCTTTTTCAAGTTCTTTCCAAGCATAAGCAAAATCAACTTTCTTTTTAGAAAGTAAGAATTTACCATCTTCGTCTTCTTCACGAATAATCAAGAATTCGCCTTCTTGACCTTTCTGGAATTTATCTTCTACATTTTCACCTTTATCTACAGCTTCATATGTCGGAATTACTGCTGTAGTTTTTGCACCGATGTCAACCATTACGCCTTGACTATCAAAGCCGCAGATTGTACCTTTTACTAAATCACCCTTTTGAAACTTGTAATCATACTTATCCAACAAAGCTTCAAAATCCATTGTTTCCTTTTTTGTAACCATAACTACTCCACTGTCAAATAGACACTAATATATTAAATACACGTACATACTACCAAATTTTTTGCAATATGTAAAGGTTTGTAAATTTTACTTAATATTTTTAGGCTTCTTTCATCATAGAAGCGACAGTTTTCATAACTTTTGAAAACTGCTTTTCTACAAATTCAATAGGACCTCTGGCACCAGTCGCACCAGAAATTACCCATTCATCACCTTTTTTGGTTTCGTGAAGCATTTTGAAAGAATTTTCATGAACATCAATTTTTACTCTTTCATTTGGTTTAATATTAAATTGATACTTTGAATTTACTCGAGGGAATTTACTAACAACTTCTAATCCGTTTACTTTCATATTTTTCTCCTTTTTACTTCTGTTTTAAAAACACCTAAAATAAATTTTTGCGATAAAAAATAGAGGTTCTTAACAAAAATTAAAATGAATATTACAAAACATTAAGCACAATAAAATATTTCCAAAAATCAAGCTAGGAGCGGGATATAATATAATATAATATAATATAATATAATATAATATACACTAACAATTCCTCTTTCATGAATGTTTTTATTAATATACGGGGAAAATCATTTATTTTGAAAGGGGATTATTATATGAGTACTATTTCTGCGGTCGGAAAATATTTAACCAGACAAGCAAAACAAATCACAAAATACGGGGAAAAATCCGTTGAGCGTACAAGTGTTACTGACAACATGTTAAATGAATTAACGCCATTTAGACGATTATCAAATAAAAAAGGTGTACTTTCTGATTCTAATTACTTTGTTAAAAAGTTTGAAACAGAAACAGGAAACCGATTTTTACCACAAAACTGGTCTTCACTGTCAACTGAAGAGAAATTAGATTATATCGTTAAAGACAGATATTCCAAACTCGTATCACATAAAATTATGGGAAAAATTAAAGATAATCCAGAAGAACATCTATATTTATTGAATAAAGATGGAGATATTGCACATTATTCCAAAGGAGATATGGGATTTTGCGATGATGCAGCTATCAAAGGCGGAACATCTATCCACAATCATCCTGGTTATCTAAAAACAATGTATAGCAAAGAGGAAGTTGAATATTTGCAAAAACACCATCCAGAAAAACTGAAAGGCGTTACACCTTTCAGTGATGGCGATATTAGAGTATCACTTTCTAATGGTGAAAAGTCAGCTTATGTTATCGATTCTCAAGAACATAAATTTTTATTTAAACCAAGACAAGATATTGCTAATTCGCCAGAAAAATTAAAAGAAGATTCCAGATTAGCTATTGATTTAATATTCTTAGGAGAAGACGCTTTCCCTAGAATGGAGATTCAAAATGCTAAAATCCATAAATCAAATGAGGCACTTGCGAAGTTTGAAGAGTTTGAAGCCAAACAGAAAAAATGGGGGCGTTTATTCTACTCTAATAAAGCAAAAAATAGACTATGGGAAAATTATTTGAATGAAAAAACAGAAGCTCTTTCAATGAAACCGTTTGAAAAAATCAACAAGGGTTTAAAAGAACTCTCAGAAAAATTTGGTCATAAATACGAACAACTATCATAGAAAAGCGGTCGAAATGGAAAAATCCATTTCGACCGCTTTATAACTTTATAAATTACTATGCTTTCAAAGAGTCAATCAATTCATTAATCGCAGACTCTTGAACTAGAATTTCATCAATTCTATCTCTAGTTTGCTTAATTAAATCAGCCGGAGCATTAGCAACAAATTTTGGATTGTTAATTCTGCCTTCTAATGATTTTCTTTCATTTTGAAGTTTTCCTAATTTCTTTTCTTGTCTTGCAATTTCTTCATTAAAATCAATTAAGTTTTCTAAAGGAATTACAATTTTAGACGCAGAAACAACTGCACTTGCTGATTTCTTCGCAACAGGTGTTGAATCATCAGCATAAGAAATATTTTCAACTTTTGCCATACGTTTAATATAGCTTTCAATAGCTTTAAATACAGGTTTTTCTTCTTTTGTTGCTCTAATTTCAATATCAAACTTCAAAGACATTGGAATATTGAAACTTTGTCTTACATTACGTAAAGATTTAATTGTTTCAAATACTAACTCCATTTCTTTAGCTTCAACAGGGAATGCTAATTTATCCTCATAAATAGGGTATGGAGCAAGCATGATAGCTTTAATATCAGTTTCTTTAGGAATTAATTGCCATACTCGTTCGGTAATATGTGGCATTATTGGATGAAGTAATCTCAATGACATATCAAGAACATATCTTAATACCCTTTGAGTATTCAATTTTAAATCAGGATCTTGAAGTTGAACTTTAGCAATCTCAACATACCAATCGCAATATGAATTCCAGAAGAAATCATAAAGTACGTGAGCAACTTCGCCAATTCTAAATTCCTTAATATTTTCGTTGATTTCTTTGGCAGTTTTGTTTAATTTATCCAAAATCCATTTATCAGCAATAGTTAGATTTGAATAATCAACATCTTTGTCGTCAACTCCATCAAGGTTCATCAATACAAATCTTGATGCGTTCCAAATTTTGTTTGCGAAATTTCTTCCGTATTCAAATCTTTCTTCACTCATCTTGATATCTTGACCGCCGTAAGTACAAAGTGAAGTCATTGTAAATCTCAAAGCGTCACAACCGTATTTGTCAATAATTTTAACCGGATCAATTGTGTTGCCTTTAGATTTTGACATTTTTTGACCTTTTTCATCACGAATAAGTCCGTGAATATAAACAGTCGAGAATGGAGCTTTTTTTGTAAATTCCAAGCCCATTGTAATCATTCTTGCAACCCAGAAGAAAATAATATCAAAACCGGTTACAAGAGTTGTTGTAGGGTAGAATTTTTTGAAATCTTCGCTTTCTGTATTTGGCCAACCCATAGTTGAGAACGGCCACAAACCTGATGAAAACCAAGTATCAAGACAATCTGTATCTTGTACGTAATTTTCAGGATCAGGATTTTCTTTAGCAACAACCATTTCACCTGTCACTTTGTGATAATATGCAGGAATTTGGTGTCCCCACCAGATTTGACGAGAAATACACCAGTCACGGATATTTTCCATCCAACCAAGATAGTTCTTTTCCCATCTGTCAGGAACAAATTTAAC
>CALAWF010000256.1 GCA_937894665.1 uncultured bacterium
TACGGTTATAGATGCATTGTTCTGTTTGTCAGATGATGCAATGAATTCTGCAAAAGAGTTTTATCAAGATAAAAATATTCCTGTTGACGACAATTCTGTTTTAATTACTGTTCACAGAAGAGAAAATCATGGGGAAAGATTGGATAGAATTCTTGATGCGATTGAAACTTTGGTTAAAAAATATTCAAATCACCACTTTATTTTGCCAGTTCATCCTAATCCAAATGTAAAGGATAAAGTTCATTGCAGATTGGAAAAATATTCAAACGTATATTTGTTAAAACCTTTGGATTATCCGTATTTAGTATATTTGATGAAACATGCAAAATTAATTTTGACGGATTCAGGCGGTATTCAAGAAGAAGCTCCTTCTTTTGGTTGCCCAACTCTTGTTATGAGATATGAAACAGAACGTCAAGAAGGTATTAATGCAGGGGTTTCTGTCCTTGTTGGTGCAGAATATGACAAGATTGTTTCCTTGAGTTCAGAAATTTTGGATAAAACAAGAGAAGAATCTAGATTGCAAGCTGCTAATCCGTACGGAAAAGGCGATTCTGCTAAAATTATCGAAGGATTGATTAGAGAGTATTTTAGTTAAAAAGACAATAAGGAACAATGGAATTGTTAAAAGTCTATAAGTTCTTTACGGTTACGTCATTCTGAGGGATAGACTGTAGAGAATGTTAAGAATAGTAGGTTGGATTTACTAATCCGACATTAAAATTAGCTGGATTGCTTCGCATTTGCTCGCAATGACTTATTTGAAAATGATTATACCGATTCGTCATTCTGAGGTCTTTTCCCCGAATCCATTACCTCAACTAGCTTTCTTTTGTTGCGAGGGTTGGGGTTTATATAATAAAAAAGCAAGTTAGAAACTTGCTTATACATAAAATGTTTTAGGGATATATTTAAGTTTTTTCGAGGTTTAATCTCTTTATAGGATAGATGAAGTTAATCGTTCATCTATTTTTCTATCAATTTTTTTGAGCATACGTTTCATTCTCATATCTTGACGGTTATGAATTGTTGGATTTGAAACCATTTCATTTCTATAACGTCTGTATAACTCAATTTCTCTATCTTTTATATCTTTTTTGATTAGAATTTTGTCATCTTCTTCTGATAACTTCTTAGATACTTTGATAATTACGGCAAGTAATGCCATTACAAAACCTATCCATAAAACTTTATCAACGGGTACGGATTCTCCGACAATTGTACTCTGACCGTTTATTGGATTAATTATTACTGTTGAATTTTTAATATTTTCAGCATTTACAGTGATTTTTAGTTTGTTAGAGTCGATATTCTCAACTACTAGTCCTTCAATACTGTTTGTGCCTTTGTATAGAGCATTTACTGTATCAGATGAAGTAATTCCGCTCAACTCTAATACTAATTCATTCTCTGACGGGGTTTTCTTCACGACTTTTGCCATGCTATCAGATCCAAGAATTACATTATATCCGGTATTACTTTTTTCTAATGTAATTGTGTGCAGGTAGTTCCCGCTTGCAAATGCTGCCAAGCCAGAAAGTATAAATGTAATTAAGAATCCAAATATGATAAATCCTTTTTTCATTTTTTCTTCCTCCCTAATCTACACATTTATACTATCGCTATTTGGTTTAAAGCACATCAACCCATGGATTTAGATGGGTAGTTCAAAAGTTTTAAATAATTCGTTAAGAATTGTAACGAAAATAACCCATGCTGAAATTGATGATTTTTGAAATCCTTTATATAAGTGTAAAGAATATGAGATATTAGGAGACACGAAATGATATTATTATTTGGAGCCAAAGCAACAAAGACCGCAGCAACAAGAAAAAATTCTAATATAAATAATCACCCTGTTGAAAATTCTGGAATTTTGGCAATGAGCTTGAGTGATGCAAAAAGTTTGTTAACAATGGGCGAATATGATACATATGTTTCTTCAAATCCGGTAGCAGTTGATTATTCTGCATATGCAGATTTTACAGACGGTTCATCTGCTGAATCAGGATTTATGGCAGGTTTTTCAGAAGCTGTTGCATTCTTAGGCGGTGATTCAGGAATGGGCGGTTATTCTTCTTCTGCTTCATTCTCAGGATCTTCTGCTTGTTCTTCTTGTGGTGGTTCATTTGCTTCAGTATGTTAATTAACAAATTATAATTTTATATATGATGGATGAGATAACAACGGTCAGAATAGTTTTCTGACCGTTTTGTTTTTATGATTTTAAGATTACTAATAATTGTTACAAAATGTTAACAAAGTCCTTTAAAATCCTAAAGTTTTGCCCAAAAGTGCCGATTAATAGAATAAGAAAAAGTTATAAGGAAATGAAAGGACACGTTAACTATGGGAATGGCAGCATCTCAAGCAAGATTATTAACTATCACTGCTCGTTTAGCTGATAATGAGTTGAAATCTCAATCCATTAACAACGCTAAAATGCGTTTAGCAACTCAAAGTTCTCAAGCTAGCGAAAAATATATTAATGCTTTGAATGAAGCAAACTTGATGTTCTCTAACTACGATGCTAGTGGAACCGCTCAATCTCAATTGTTGACATTCAACGCATTGACAGCTTTCAGCTCTTACAACAATCAATATGGTTTGGTAAATGCTGCCGGTCAATTGTTAGTTAGTGAATCCGAAGCTAAAATCTTTGAAGCTGCTGGTGGAAATCTTAATGACTACTTACAAGCTCATGGTTTGGTTTACGATACAACTTATTTTGATGAATTAGAAGCAATTGATAACAAAGGAATGTATCCAGAACCATTCAACAATATTTCAACTGCAGACTTAAAATCTTGGTATGAAGCATACGGAAGTATCGAAAATTCTCAGGAACAAGAAGACTACGAAACAAAATATAACGATTATGTTTCTAGTTCAAATTCTTTAAAAGCTGCATTAAAATCTGCTTTCAGCGATTATGTTACAACAAAAACTAGTACAGATTATAATGGTTCTTCTTTAGTTGGAACTACTTCTCAAGATTATTATAACAGATTTACAAACTTTGGAAGTGGTCTTAACTACTTAACTAAAGATGCAACAGATAATATTGCTGAAATCAAAAAACAATTAAAATACTCAACATCTACAGGTTTGACTGTATCAGGTGTTCCAACACAAGTTTCTATTACTCAAGATGAAAGTAATAAAAACAATTATATTCTTAATATAGATGATGATAAATGGACTTATACTCAAGATGCATTAGGCAAATATAAAATTGTTTCTTGTCCTGATGATGAAGTTGATTCAGAAGATGCTACTAAAGTTTATACTAAATTTAATATGCCAACATTGAATTTGTTTGATTCTATTGAAGATATGATTAAAGCACTTTCTTATACATCAAACGATTACAATGAAGACGGATCTCTTGCTTCATCTGATGAATTTAAGTTTACAGATGTAACTAAAGATAGCGATGGCAATTATACTGTTACTTCTTCCTACACAGTTCCAAATGGTACTTTAGAAAATCCTAGTGCAAATCAGGAAAGAATTAAATCAATATTAAATGATTATGCTGCAGCTATTTATAGTATATTAACAAGTACTGAATCAATTAATATTGATGAGTTGACTAAAAAACAATTAAATAATGAATTAAATGCAGATAATTTTGTTGATGTTAGTGATCCTAAATATAATAAAGATGGTAAATCAATTACAGAATTGATGACTGATTATAATGCTAAAAGAAAAGATTTTATCAATTTCATTTTTTCTGATGGTGAAAATGCAAGTGCAAATAGTACAACTGCATACGATGAAATTTCAAAATTGTTAGAAGCCGGTACTATTACAGTTAAAGATTTGACCAATGCTGACTATGTATTGAAATTATTAAGCGGATATGCAACTGTTGGCTCTGGAGATGACGAAAAATCAATTATTGACCCATCACAAGGTAATATCAAGCTTTCAACAGCATTTGGTTCAGTTGTTAAAAATATGTTTGTTGAAAATATGATTTCTGAAACGGGTGAACCAAAATATGCTTGGATTGATGAAAATGATACAACAAATTCAGGCAATGCAGAAGCAAAATCTCAATGGTACACCAACTTATTCAACAGAATGAAAGAAGGATACAAACAATTAGAAAACGGTTTAGCTTCTTCTTCTCAATGGATTGAATACGCATTAGAAAGCGGTATCGTTTCAATGGAACAAGTTGACAAAAACTACAATTGGAAATCTTTAGATTATAAAACTTGTACAAAAATTACAGAAGAAACTGATAACAGTGCTGCTGTTACAAAAGCTGAAGCTGAATACAACAGAGCAATGAATGACATCAATTCAAAAGACAGCATTTATGATATTCAATTGAAAAATATTGATACTGAACACTCTGCACTTCAAACAGAATATGATTCAATCAAAAATGCTTTAACTAAAAACATTGACAGAACTTTCAAATTCAGCACTAGTGGTTAATAAATAATAATATATAAATTTGATTTTAGGGGATGCTTTTTAATTAAGTATTCCCCTTTTTATTGTCTAATCATCGTTTTAGATTAGTCAATCGCCCTTGTAATTTATTCTTGATTATATACAATAAAAATATAAGGTTTTTATGAGAGAGGTTTAGGGATGATTAAATTCGATTACAGAAATGCGGATTCCGCTGTTGTTGGTTCTGCGGACGGACTTAACTTGTCTGAAGAATTTGCTACATATAAAGACAAAATTGCTGAAATTATAGCAGATTTGAATAAAAGAAAAGACAAACCTGGACAATGGCTTCAATGGATGAATTTAGGTTACAGCGAAGAAACTGCATGGTATGTAAAAGAATATGCCGCTCTTGTTAGAAATAGATTTGATAATATTTTAGTTCTTGGGATTGGCGGTTCTGCTCTTGGTGGAATGGCTGTTACAGAGGCTCTATTGAAGCCTTATTGGAATTTATTAACTCCGGAACAAAGAGATAATTACCCTAGAATATTTTTCCTTGATAATATTGACCCTGACACAATGACATCTCTTTTTGATATGCTTGATTGGAAAAAAACATTGGTTAATGTTATCACTAAATCCGGTGATACTGCTGAAACTATGTCCCAATTTATGATTGTGAAAGATCGTTTGGAAAAAGAATTAGGAGATGATTATAGAAAAAATATCGTAGCAACAACTGACCAAAGAACAGGTATTTTAAGACAAATTTCAGAGCAAGAAGGGTATAAAACTTTTGTTGTTCCTGATGATGTAGGCGGAAGATTTTCTGTTTTTTCTGCTGTCGGTTTGTTGCCATTTGCATTAGTCGGGTTAGATATTGATGAAATTACAAATGGTATTAAAGATATGGATTTAGCCTTGAAGAATACCGATATAAATGAAAATATTGCTGCTCAAAATGCGTTAATTCATTACTTGATGGATACAAAATTGAAAAAGAATTTGTCTGTAATGATGCCATATTCAAGCAGATTGAAATACGTATCTGATTGGTATGTGCAATTATGGGCAGAGTCATTAGGAAAAAATGAAAATTTGAACGGGGAACATGTTCATATTGGACCTACTCCGATTAAGGCTCTTGGTGCAACAGATCAGCACTCACAAATTCAACTCTATAACGAAGGTCCTAATGATAAGGTAATTACATTTATCAGAGTTGGAGAGTTCGATAATACTTTAGAAATTCCTAAAATATTTGAATATACGGGAATTGGCTATCTTGGCGGTAAAACTATTAACAGTTTGATGAATGCAGAAGCTGACTCTACTAAAGTTTCTTTGTCTGATTATGCAAGACCTACTGTTACTATTACTTTGCCTAAGGTTGATGGCTATAATGTCGCTCAACTTCTTTATATGTTAGAAGTTCAGACTGCTATCGCCGGAGAGTTATATAATATTAATACATTTATTCAACCAGGTGTAGAACAAGCTAAAAACTACACATATGCTTTGATGGGACGTGTTGGATATGAAGATTCTGCAAAATCTCTTCAAGCTCGTGTTGCAGCTATCTAGTTTGATTTCTTTTGAATTTCTGTTATAAATTAAGTATGCGTAAATTAATATTATTTATAACATTTTTAGTTGTGCTTTCAGGGGTTGGTTTTGTTCCTGAAAATTTATTTGCCGAAGTTTTGACGGGTGGCGTTACTGCTGTTCCTGAGAGCTTTTTCGGAACTTGGAGGGTTGTTTCAACTTTAGTTGATACAGATTCTGTAATTTTTAAAGAAAATAATTTAGACTTGTGGAACTTATCTCGCCTTGGCGACGTCATAACATTATGTAACCCGTTTAATGGAGCAGAAGCAAATATAACTGTTGATAAAGTTAATGGTAGTTATATTGTTTTTAAAAAGACGGGTAAATATTCCGGAAAAGATTTAACCGACGTAGTTGAGATTAAATTGAATGGTGATACTTTTTCTGGTACTGATACCCTGAAATTAGACACTTATTCAAATGTTACGGGGAAAATAATCAAGACCGAAACGGCTAAATATAATATAAAAGGAGAAAAGATTTCCGGAAATGTAGGCAAGTTAAAATAGGTTGAGGAATTTATATTATGCAAGTTAAAGAGTTTGATACTGTTATTTTAGGGGGAGGTCCTGCGGGATTTTCTGCGGGAATTTATACGGCAAGAGGAAATGTTTCAACTGCAATCATTGATATTAGCATGCTTGGTGGACAACCTTCAAATTATCTGGAATTAGAAAATTATCCTGCGTTTATGAAAATTGGCGGCTATGATTTGATGGAAAAATTTGAAGAGCATGCAGATATGTTTGGTGTTCAAAAATTCCCGATGCAAGAAATTGAATCTGTTGATTTGGTTTCTTCTCCAAAAGTTATAAAAACAAAAGAGTATGAATTTCTGGCGAAGACTGTAATTATTGCAACAGGTGCAAAACCAATGAAATTAGGTATAAAAGGCGAAAATGAATTCATCGGACGTGGTGTTAGCTATTGTGCGGTTTGTGATGGTGCGTTTTATAAAGATAAGATTGTTGCTGTTGTTGGAGGTGGAAATTCTGCCGTTGAAGAAGCTATCTATCTTACAAAATTTGCATCAAGAGTTTACTTAATCCATCGGAGAGATGAACTTAGAGCCGATAAAATTATTCAAGAACGAGCAATGAAAAATGAAAAGATTGAATTTATTTGGAATAGTGTTGTTTTGGAAATTCAAGGTGCGGAGTTAGTTAATAATTTGGTACTTAAAGATACAAACACAAATGAACAATCTAATTTGGCTGTTGATGGAATTTTCCCTTATATCGGAATTACTCCGAATGTTGAAAATATTAGTGGTCAAATTGCTCAGGATAAATCAGGGTTTATATTAACAGATGAAACCATGAAAACATCAATTGATGGCGTTTATGCTGTCGGGGATGTTCGTAAAACTCCGCTTAGACAAGTTATTACGGCGGCTTCAGATGGTGCTGTGGCTGGGGTTTATGCCGTTAAATATATTGAAGCATTAAAAGAAATTACTGTTTAAATGTAGAATTTTGACAAGTTATTATGAGAGGTCTTTTGACCTCTTTTTTTATGCTGATGTAAAGAAATTATTAATATTGATCTTCGGATATAAAGATTATGTAAGGAAATTAAGGTTCATATTAATTTTAATTTATAATAATAATGTAAATACAAATAGATGGAGATTTTAAACATGCAATCATTAAATGAAGTTCTTACAGAATTAGAAAATGTTGATAATACTACAAAAAACAAAGTTGAAAATGAATTAGTTAGTATTGGCGAAGCAGTTGTTCCTGAATTGGTTGACAAATTGCAAGTTGTAAGAGGAATCAAAAGAGGTGTTGTTGCAATGACTCTTATTCGTTTAGGTGATGCTTCTGTAAAATATTTAGAAAAAGCTGCTCTTGATAACAAAGATTTTGAATGGGTTGCTGAATACCTAATCAGAGAAATCAAAGGCATGGCTGCATAAGTTTTATAATAAAAAAATAACTTTTTAGAAAGATTGGTTATATAAGCCAATCTTTTTTTATGTTAATATTCTCTTATTATGAGAGAGTATAACGATTTTAAATATGCGTGTTTATTTGGTGGAGGTGCAATTAGAGGTGCTGCACATGTTGGAGTTTTAAAGGCTTTACATTCGATAGGTATAGAACCAACTTTGCTTGCAGGTTCTTCTGTAGGGTCAATTGTTGCGGCTTTGTACGCCGTAGGTTATACGGATGATGAATTGGCTCAAGTGTTTTTGTCTGTGAATTTTGAGCTATTTAGAGATGTTTCTCTTGGCTTTAACAATAAATTTGCTCTTAGTAAAGGAAATGTTTTCTTAGAATGGTTAAGAGATTTAATTGAACGAAAATATTATGGTGCTGCATATCTAAAAGGGCAATGCCGTCCAGTTTCATTTAAAGATTTGAAGAAAAATCTTGTAATTATAACTACAAATATGAAGAATTTTTCATGTCGAGAATTTTCCAGCTTTGAAACTCCGGATTTTGAAGTTGCTTTAGCAGTAAGAATTTCTTGCTGCATGCCGGGGCTTATGAGGGCTTATAACTTTAATGACGAATTGTTGGTTGACGGAGATTTGATGAAGGGTAAGCCTATGTGGTATTTATCTAAGAATATTCAAAATTCCGCAGATAGAATACTGGAAATTAGACTCGAAGGAACTTTTTCCGGTTCGGATTTAAAACCTTTAGAGTATGTTAATGGTATGTACACTTGCATGACATCTTCCGAAACTTCTTTTATAAAGAGTTTATATGGCAAATGTGATAGGTATGATTATCTTGTTGTGGATACAGGGGATGTTGTAGTTGTTGATTTTAATTATCCGCTTGAAAAACGTCAAGCGATTATTGATAACGGTTATAAGCAAACTATGGATTATTTTACAAAGTATTTGCCTATCAAAAAGCAAAGAATAGATGACATTTACTTGAATATGTTAGATGAACTGAGAAAAATTCAAGGTTTCATGCTCAGAAAAAAATATACGGCTGCTAAAAATTCTATTCAAGACTTGTTTATACTTCTTTTACCTGAAAAAGATGTTATAGATAAAGAGCTGTTGGATACCTTGTTAGCCTTTCAAAAATTGCTATCCTCAAACGTAAAAGCCGGATTATTAGGACGTTCTAAATGCCTAAATGCAAATACGGTGTCCGAGGTTTTGAATAACTTAATTACCGATTTGACGAACCGAATTTCAGCATTAGAAAAATATATTACTAAATTTTCTGATTGACAATGAAGTTTTTTTATTATAATATTTATTCATAGCCGAAGCTGATATGCTCCAGTGGCGGAATCGGTAGACGCGTTGGACTTAAAATCCAATTGGGCGTATAACCCAGTGCCAGTTCAAGTCTGGCCTGGAGCAATTATTAAAAAAGACCTGTAACAACAGGTCTTTTTTAATACAAAAATTTTAATTGAAAAAAATCAGAATATTTTTAGAATATTCTAATATATGATTTTTCTATTTCTTGTTGAAAAGATTTGGGTAAGTAGTCAAATTCCTGAATATCAATTAGAAAAGGAATATCACTGTCATTTAGGAGTTCTTTTAATTCATATAGATATTTACCTTCTTCGTTGAAATTTTTTACAACTAAATCTAAATCACTTCCGGAATGGCAATCTCCTTTTAGTCGGCTTCCATATGCCCAAATTTCAGCTTTAGGACAATATTGATTAA
>CALAWF010000257.1 GCA_937894665.1 uncultured bacterium
TCTTCTTGTTTTTCTAATTTTTCCAATCTTGCTTTTTGGCTGGTAATTTCTTGTTTTAATTTATCATAATCTTGTTTTGCTTGATTCAAATCATTTAAAGTATCTTGTGCAGCTTCTAATTCATCTTCAGCTTTTACCAAATTTTCTTGAGCTTCTTTATAGGCCTTTTGTTTTTTGTCTAAAGTAGTTTGAGCTTTATCTAACTGAGATTGAGCTTTTCCCAGTGCAGTTTCTGCTTCTTGCACATCTTTATCTGCTTTAATAGCAGCTTCATTTGCTTTGTCTAAATCTGTTTTAGCTTGGTCTTCAGCTTTTTGAGCTGCTTCCAATGCTTTTTGAGCTGTATCCCAAGCAGGATTGTGCATTGGTTTTCCATCTGGACCTGTAATATTTTCAGGAGTATTCGCTGCTGTTTCTTTAGCTGCAACAGTATTAGCATGAGCCTGAGCAAATGCTGCACTACATTGGTTTTTCTGAGTCATAGCTTTTTGTAATGCACCTTTTTTAGCATCTCTTTGAGTTGTTAATGTAGTTACAGTATTTGTAGCATTAGTTAATTCTTGTTTCGCATTGGAAGCGGCTTTTTGTTGATTAGATACGGCTGCTTTTTTCGTAGAAATATCGGCTTTTAAAGTTGTAACTTTTTGTTCATAAGTTGTTCCATCAGCAGTTAATTGAGAATTTAATGTAGCTTCTTGTTCTTCGGCTGATACAATAGATTGTCTTAATGTTGCAGAATCATTAGCAGATGTCATGCTAGTGATTGCAGCATTTGCACTAGAAGAAATAGAGGAACTTGTTGAATGGCTTCCGCCTAATGAACCAAGAACAGAAGTTAATTGTTGAGTTGGATTAAAACCAATAATATTACCAACTTGTTGAGCTCCATTATAAATAGCTCCAATAGTATTTATTGTTCCGGCATCAATACCTAATTTGCCACCAATTTTGTTCAACATGCCCATTGCACCAGTTTGCTTCATTCCGGTCATGCCGTTCATATTGAACATTCCGTTAGCACCGGTCATTTGACCAAAGCTGTAGTTTGAATATTGAGATTGGAACCAAATTGATTCATTTCTTTCGGCAGTAGATTGTTTTGTTCCGTAATCGTTTCTTTCTGTGTCATAAGAACCTTGAGTAGCTCTCTTATTAGTTTCTTGTAATCTTTTAGAACTCATTCTTGCTGCACGAGAATCTAAATTGCCTTGTCCTGCAACATATCTAGAATGTTTTTTAGGGGAAAGAGTAGCAGTTCTTGTTGCTCCTGCTGAACCTGATTGCAAATTTTGAGCAGCTTGAGTACGTGAAGAACCCGCATTTTGGTTACTTTCGGTTCTTTGACCCAAAGGCTTTTTAAGATATGAATTTTGTGATGAAATACTTAAACTCATAATTAGCTCTCTTTTTTGCTCTCAAATATATAAAAACATCCCAAAAGGCTCGATTTCACATGTTCTCGGCTTTGTTACATTTGTTAACATGAAAGGATTATTTGGATTTTGGGGGGCAGTAAGGAATAGGGGAAGAAGGGAATAAGGTCTTTACGTAATTAATTCGTCATTCTGAGGGATAGACAGAATAAAGGAAAATAAAACATTACAAATTTACCCGAAGAATTTCTGACTAAACACGTTCGGATAGAGATACTTCGCTACGCTCAGTATGACGAATGCGTTTAAGATTTATAAGGGGTTCGGGGGCGTTGCCCCTGATAACTCGAGCCATTTGGTCATTCGTGTTTTATAAATATTTTTCCTCGCCCTTTTTAAAGGGATACAAAGCGAACCGCTGAGCTATAGCGAAGCGTGTGAGTCTGTATGCGTGCGAAGGCTGAGCTGATGGGGGAGGGGTGAGGGTTTTAATTCTTTTTTCGTCGAAATAAAAAAGAAAAAGTGAACAATATTAAATGTCGGGTTAGAAATCCCAACATCCACAACTAATTCTTATTTTTTGAAAAATAAAATTTTCCATGATATTATTGGGCTATGAAAAGAAAACCAACAGTAGCAATAGTAGGAAGACCAAATGTCGGAAAATCAACTTTCGTTAACCGTTTAATCGGGGCGAGAAATTCTATCGTGCATGATATGCCTGGTGTTACCAGAGATAGAATTTATTTTGATGTTGAATGGCAAAATAAGGGCTTCACTGTTATTGATACGGGTGGTATTATCCCTGGCGATGGGGATGATATTATGGTTTCTATTTTTGATCAAGCAAGATTAGCTTGTGAAGAAGCTGATAAAATTATTTTCCTCGTTGATGGAAAAGAAGGTATCAATCCTGTAGATTATGATATTGCAAATATTTTGCGACAATCAGGTAAGCCGATTTTCTTAGCTGTAAATAAGTGTGATAATCCTGATTCCCTTCTTATGACAAGTGATTTTTATTCTTTGTCTGTTGGTGATCCTATCGGAATTTCTGCATTACACGGTTCCGGTGGCGTTGGGGATTTGTTGGATGTTGTAACAAAAGATTTTGAAGAAACCGAAGAAGAAGAAAAAGATGGTCGCATAAGAATTGCGATTGTTGGTCGTCCGAATGCCGGAAAATCTTCTATCGTCAATTCTTTATTGAATACTCAAAGAGTTATTGTTTCTGATGTTTCTGGAACTACAAGAGATAGTATTGACAGTTTTATTACATATAACGATAAAGAGTTTGTTATTGTTGATACTGCGGGAATTAGAAAAAAATCTAAAGTTGACTATGGCGTTGAAAAATTTGCTGTAGATAGGGCAATTCGTTCAATCCGAGAATGTGATGTTGCTGTTCTTGTAATCGATGCAAAAGAAGGTATTTCTGATCAGGATAAAAAGATTTCTTCTATCATCACTGAATCAGGAAAAGGGATTATTGTTGCAATCAACAAATGGGATTTGATTGAGGATAAAAAAGCTAATACAATCAACAAGTTTGAACAAGAACTTGCAAAAGATATTCCATTTTTGAGTTATGCTCCGAAGATTTTTATCAGTGCATTAACAAAACAAAGACTTGGTCAAATTTTTGACAAGAGTGTAGAAGTTTACGAACAATGTGTAAAACGTGTTTCTACAGGCTTGTTGAACAAAGTTATAAATGAAGCATATGCTCTAAACCCTCCTACAAGTTTCAAGGGTAAGAGATTAAAAGTTTTATACACAACTCAGGCTGCTATACAACCTCCAACATTTGTTTTGTTTGTAAATAACGAAGAATTGTTGAAAGACAGCTACAAAAGATATTTGGAAAACAAATTACGTGAAGCATTTGGTTTCTTTGGAACCCCAATTAGAATTTCTGTCCGTGAACGTAAAGAAAAAGGCAGAAAATAAACTAATTTTCATCTTTGTATTGTTCAAGAGTTTTGTTAATTTGCTCAAGCATCTTTATTCTGAGGTGTTTTGGCGAAATTATTTCGCAGTTGAAAGAATAACGCATAAGCCTTTTTAGCAAAATATCAAACGGTTCGTTTTTGTTGACAATTGTTAGGTTTCCGTCTTTGTCATAGCCGTCGGAGTATTCATTTTCTTTGATTTTGTATGTTTTAGCTAATCGATTTTTCAATTTATAAACAACTGTTGTTGTGAGTTCTGTTGAATTTGCGATTTGTGGTTGTTTGGAAATTGTTAAAATATTTGTAATCGGGATATTTATGTTTTCATGACTAATAGGGTCATATACTTTTAAAAATACTCCTTCCGGTTCGTAGATTATTTCTTTTGGGGTGCATTTACATTTAACTTCTTCATTATTTTTTAGATAAATTATTACGACAACAAAATTTTCTTTGCAGATTTGCTTGCAGTAATCGATTTTTTCTTCAAGGTTTGAATAAAAGAATGAAAAATTATAATTTTTTGAGATATTTTTTAACTTATTTTTATGCCTTTCATCCATTCTAAAATTCAATTCCTGCAATAGTTTTCTGATATTTTGAGATATATCTTTATCCGGAAAATTTTCAGATAATTTTGTTAAAATTCCGATAGAAATTAAATCGTCGTTGGAAAATGGAATTGAATATAATCCGTTTTTCAGGATAAATTTGTTGTTTTCTTTTACAACATTTAGTCCGAAAACTTTTAGAGTGTTTAAATATTTATTTAGAACAACTTGAATATTATTCGTTGTTTGATCTTCATTAAAATCATCTATAAAAATGTCTATAACACTTTGATAGTCGGCTTTATCCTCATATAAAAGTTTTATAAGTTTGAATATTTTTATACATCCGTCATTCAATTTTTGGTTATCTTTCTTCAAGGTAACCTTCTTTCATTTTTGTTAAATTTTCAATGAGTTCCTTTTTAAATTCTTGAGGATATAGAACTTTGCAATTTGGAGATAATGACATAACCCTTTGCATAATATCAAATTTGTTTGGAGAAGATATTTCTATTTGCATTTTTTCAGAATTTTTATCAATAATTTTTTCGTTATTTTGAAGTTCAAAATGCTCATTAGGCATGGTCTGGAATTCATAACCTATGGTATATACAGGAATTTTCAATTCTGATTTTTTGAGATTAATTCCGGCAATTTTTATTATTCTTGAAACTAAAAAACTTGAATAATTTTGGTATTCTGAATTGAAACCGTAAACGTATAATTTTCCGTTCATGACTTCCAATTTGTCTATAATTATATTGATATTTTTCTTTCCGGAATTTAATGAATTGTAAAAGATAATTATTTCATTGTTTGAGCCTGAATAGGTCATCAAATCACGGATTATTTGCGGATTAATATCATGTAGAGGTGAAATATTTTTTAGTTTTGTTTTTAAATCTTCATTGGTAATATAATTTGAAAATTTATCAAAAAATTTTTGTAAAGATAACAAATCTGAAATTTCAATTGATTTATAAATTGCTTTAAAAACTTTCAAAATACTTTCTGCTTGTTCTTTTGTGATTTTTAATTCAAAAGGGTGCGAATCTATTGAATAGCGTGTGATTCCATTTTTTGTAAATCTGGAGATTTTACAGCCGGATTTTCTGAGAGAATTTAAGTAAATCCTAAGCGTATCAATAGATACAGACTCATGTAAATACTCATGATTTTCAATTGCTGTTCTTAATTCCTGATAGGATTTAGGTCCGTCTAATAGTAGTGAAAATATGATTATAGACTTAAATCCGGTAAAAGACATCAGATTATATGTAACTCTGTTTGTTTTAAGAAATTCTTTCATAATCTTTTTTTATTTTACCTCAAATTCAATCTATCACAAACTTTCAGGATTTTCTAATATTTATTTTTACCATGCCCCATGCTTCATTTGTAATTCTTATTTGTCAAATAATTTTTGCTTAAATTTTTACATGATTTAATTAAGTTTTCTTCATTAAGAAATGATAATTTGAATTTTTTCTTACGCTTTCAAGGGGCATGGTCAAATGTAAAAATTTTATACAAATTTTTTACTTGTAATAACTCAAAATTAGGTCTAAAGTTATAAACATAGAAAGCCGAATTAAAATCATATGGCTACCAGAAAAGTGGAAGGAAAAATTAAATAACACGTTACATAAAATGTAATTTGGGAAGTAGTTGGACAAAAGATTAGAAACAGAGGTGATGGCAAAGTAGTCCACAAGGGAAAAGAGATTTATTGAGGTACAGTATAGGTAAACTGTTCAGATTAGGGATATTTTTTAGTTTACATCTTAAGAATAAATAATTATATATCTAGTTTATTAAGGGAGTAAGTTAAAGAC
>CALAWF010000258.1 GCA_937894665.1 uncultured bacterium
GATGAAGAGCTTCTCCAAATAGAAAATGGAGCATACAAAACTCTTTACGATATGCAGTTCAAAAAGCAGGAAACTAATGTGGAATAAAGGTGGGGATTATGAAACTAAGTATAATTGTTCCGGTATATAATGCAGAAAAATTTTTGGATAAGTGTATAAAAAGTGTCCAAACACAGACTTTGCAAGATTTTGAATTGATTTTGGTAAATGATGGCTCAAAGGATAAGAGTTTAGAGATTTGTGAAAAGTATTCTCAAGAAGATGATAGAATAATTGTATTCAATCAAGAGAATTCGGGGCAAAGTAAGGCAAGGAATGTCGGGTTAGAAAACGCAAATGGAGAATATGTTGCATTTTTGGATTCTGATGATTGGGTGGATAGTGATTATTACGAAAAACTGGTTACAGGTTGTGAAAAGAATGATGCAGAAATTTCTTGCGGCTCTATATTGAGAGTCAGAAAGAATTACCAAAAGTATAGAATAAAATATACGGAGGAAAAAGTTTATACAAAACCACAAGAAAAAATAGATGTTGCCCATGTTCCTGATATGTGCTATGTTTGGAACAAAGTTTACAAGAAGGAATTTTTGGATAGAATAAATTTAAAATTTGTTGAGGGGATGTTTTTTGAAGATGTTGATTTTGTAACAAGAGCAGTATATTTTTCGAATAAAATTGTAACTATTCCTAATACATATTACCATTATTGGACAAATTGGAATTCAACAGTTAAAACAATGAAACTTTCGGATAAAAAGCGAGCAGATTCCTTGAAATCTAAAGAAATGGTTTTAAAGTTTTTCAAAGAGCATAATTTAAAATCCAAAGCAAGAAATTTAATCAAAAGAAAAACAAGTATAACCATTGGTGGCTTTCCGATTTTAAAAATCTATGAGCAAGAAACTGTTAAACGTTATTACCTGTTCAATTGTATTCCGATTTTAGAAGTTATGTCTTATGCGTAAAAATAAAAAAGAGTGTCATTGATATTTTCTTTGACACTCTTTTTACGTTATATGTAAACTTGTGATTATTTATTCAGCTATTGCTTGTTTGTCAGCATTTTTTGCAGCTGTTTTATTAGAGAAATGATCGGCAATTGCTCCGAGTGCTAGACCTCCAATTACTCCTGCAATTGTTTTCACTGCCAAACCACTAATTATACCTGATTTATATACGGCATCAGCTTTAAATCCTTTTACCTTACTAAATGGCATAGTAACTAAATCTGGAAGTATTGCGGCTCCGAGACCTAATAATGCCCCCCATTTCTTACCTGCACCTGATTTGCAATATACATTTCCTGCGGCTGTTGTTTCAGCATTATCATCATTTTTTAGCATTTCTTCCTTGCCGTTTTGTGCTAATTTTTCTGCAAATTCTGCACGTTTAGCATTATTTAGCTTATCTACTAATGCTCCACAACCTAAGGCTAATGCAATATTTAGAGGAATAGTAGCCCATCCTGTCTTTACATTTGCCGCTAACTTTTTCATGTTAGTCATATACTGTTGAGCTTGATGACTATCTAATCCTAAATTAGTAGCATTTTGTCCAGCAGCTGCACATTTACTTAAAAAATAGTTTGTTCCAGCTGCCACTGGAGTCATAATACCAGCCCATACAGCACCTGTTTTCAAACCTGCATTTGATTGTTTAACTTGATTTGTATTTGTATCTGTATTTCCATCTTTACCTTTGAATGCAAGGTGCTTTGGTGAAACATTGTAATTTTGAACTGCTGATAACATTAATTATTCTCCTACTTTTTACACTTGTATCTTATTGTTTTTAAAACGGCTGAACATTAAATTTTGCCTTTATTATACCATGTTGTAACAAAATTTAATAAATAATTTTCTAAAAATAAAGTTTTTTATACCATTTGATATAGAATTTCAAAAATTTAAGGTTAATTAAGCCAAGTGCATCTGCTGTTTTGAGTGTATCTTTAATTCCCCCCCCCATAACTTTGTGGCAAGTTTTATTTGCAACTTTCAAAACTTTTCGATTATGAATTGCACTTTTAATCATATAAGCCGGTATTGGAACTAAATACATCTGGGGTATCCTTTCTCTTCTTTTATCATACTCAAAATAATAAAAATTTGATAGCTTGAGTTTTGTATAAATTGTTGGAATTAAGAGAAAGGAGTTTGATTGTGGGTACAGTAGAACCAATCAGAGAATTGAAAAATGTTAGAAAAATTGAAAGACTTTTAGCTAAACAAAGTGAAAGAGATTTGCTGCTTTTTACGCTTGGAATAAATTGCGGATTAAGAATTTCTGATATTTTAGCTTTGGATGTTTCGGATGTGAAAAATAAAAATTATATTCAAGTGATTGAAAAGAAGACCGGTAAATTCAAAAAGTTTCCGATTAATTCAAAATTAAAGCCTATGTTTGAGAAATTTACTAAAAATAGATTAGATGAAGAGCCGTTGTTTCTGTCAAAATTTGGAAATAGAATGGAGCGAACTGCAGCATATAGGATTATAAATTTTGCGTGTAAAAAAATTGGTATTGAGGGTTTGATTGGAACACATACATTAAGAAAAACTTTTGGGTATCATCATTATCAAAAGTTCAAAGATGTTGTCATTTTGCAAAAAATCTTTAATCATTCCAGCCCGTTTATAACCTTACGCTATATCGGCATTGAACAAGATGAAATTTTTCAAAGTTATGAGAATTTTATACTTTAATAATTCAACAAATTAAGCATATTGTTGCATTTAATAAACGAGGCACCCCTTGCTTCTTTGTGAGTGAAACGAAATTAAAGCCAATTATCAACAATAAATGGGAAACTTTATTTTTAGCAAAGTTTGTAGTATTTTGATATTATGCACAACAATATGCTTAAAATGTTGTATTTATTTAATAAGAATAAAGCTAAAAGGAGAAAAGGAATGAACTTTCATGTAAGACACTATTCTGAAATAGATAAAGAAAAATGGAATACATTTGTTCGGTCATCGTCTATGGGGTGGGCTTATTTCCTATATGATATGATAAAATTTCATCGTCATATTTCATATAAAAATGAATCATTTGCAATTGTCGATGAAAATCAAGATATATTTATGGTTATTCAGTTGCATAGAACTCCCCAAAATAAGCTAGTTTCTCAATGGGGATTTGTGGTAAAAGATAATTTAACTAAAAAACAATCAAAACATTTAAAAGAATTTTTCAAAAATTATATAGATTTGTATATATCTAAATTTAAAATAAAAAGTTTTGACTTAAATATTTGCCCATTGTCTGCGATAAATTTGCCTGAAAAGCATAATATGGTTAACCCGTCAATTTATTATTTCTTTTCTCCTGGGCTTAGATATACCTATCTTGTTGATTTATCAAAATCTGATGATAGAATGCTTGCAGATTGTGAGGAAACAACTCGACAAGCTATTAGAAAATATGATAAGCTCGCTCGTTATACAGTTGTTGAATCGGATGGCTCTTTGGCAGATTGCAATAAATATATAGAACTTCATAAAGAAACATATACAAGAACAAATGCGAAAAAAAATATTATAGACGACAGTTATAATAAAAATATTTTTGAAACATTAATTCCTCAAAAAATTAGTAAAGTTTTCTTTTTAAAAGATAATGAAACAAATGAATATATTGCGACTGTTGCTATTTTGATTTATGGAAAAACTGCTTATTATTGGTGGGGTGCGTCAAAAGATGACAAGGAAGTTGGAGTTAATAAATACTTACTATTTAAAGTTATTTGTCATGTAAGGGAAATGTTTGGTAAGTGTGGGTATTTTGAAACTGGGGGAGCATATCCGCATAAAAGAGTCGGAAAATATAAAGGATTGAATGATTTTAAAAAGTGCTTTGGAACTTTTCTGCATCCAATATTTAAGGGTTCTTATCAAAAACTTCCTGATATTAAAACGCATGAGCAGTTAAAGCTTTTGGGGGTCAAGATAAACTTAAAAACGAGTTCTAAGGTTTTAAAAATCATTAAAACTTTAAATAAGAGTATGTAATAATATTTTTGTAGTAATATAGCGTTTGAGTGGAGGATTTCATATGTGGATTTTATATGCGGTAGGGAGTGCGTTATTTGCAGCTCTAACTGCTATTCCAGGTAAAATTGAAATTTCAAACGTTGATTCTAACCTTGGAACTGCAATCAGGACACTGGTTGTATTAGTAATTGCTGTTGGAATTGTGCTTTGTACAAAGAGTTTTCAACAACTTCCAACCATAAATTCTAAAACGTGGATATTTCTTATTGTGTCAGGAGTTATGACCGGATTATCTTGGCTTTGTTATTTCAAGGCTTTGCAAATCGGGGAAACCTCAAAGGTTGTAACTATAGACAAATTCAGTCTTATTTTTGTATTGATTTTGTCTGCAATAATGTTAAAAGAGCACGTTACAATGAAAATGTTTGTAGCCGGAATTGTAATTACGGTAGGAACTATTTTGATGGTTGTTTAATATTTAAAAATTTTGAATAATTTTTACTTTGAGACTTTGGTGGAAAATCTTTCTGTCAAAGTCTTTTAGTATGTTTGAAATTTTATCTTTATAAATAAATATTAACGGCAATGTATGAAAAAATTTCCTTTTTTATCATGTTCGGGTTAATCTGTTTGTAGAACTATACAACATAATATAGAAAATGTTGCATAGAATGAAGTGTGTAAGGGAATTGGGTCAAAGTTTGCGGATATTTGGCTATAAAGAGAGGTTTCGTTGGTAAAGGTATCGATAATAGTTCCTGTATATAACGTGGAAAAATATCTTTCAAAGTGCTTGGAAAGTTTGATTAGCCAAACATTGAAAGATATAGAAATTATCTGTGTAAATGATGGTTCTACCGATAACTCATTAAGCATCTTAAAAGAATATGCAAATAAAGATTCAAGAATAAAAATTATTGATAAACAAAATGAAGGAGTCGCAATTGCTCGAAATATTGCACTTGAACAAGCTGCAGGTGAGTATATCGGATTTGTTGATAGTGATGATTATATCGATTTAGATTATTTTGAAAAACTTTATAATACCGCAACAAAAAACAACTCAGATATAGCAGTAGCAAGTATTTTAAAACATAAAAAATATTTTGATAAATATAATGTTAGATATTTAGAAGAACAAGTTGTTGAAAATATTCAAGAAAAGATTAAACTTTGCGGAGATAAAAAACATTTCTTTTTCTATGCTTGGAATAAGATTTATAAAACCGATTTAATAAAGAATAATAAAATAAAATTCACTGAAGGACAGATTTATGAAGATGTAATGTTTGCGATGAATGCTCTTTACTTTTCAAATAAAGTTGTATCTGTTCCAAATACTAAATATCACTATGTAGAACGAAATAATTCATTGGTTAAATATAAAGATAAAGCAGGTAAAAAAGCAGAGGATTTAACTAAAGCATATACGGATTTACAAGAGTTTTGTCAAGACAAAAATATCATTTTACCTGAAAGATTGAATTATTATACTAAAAAGAATATTTGTTTATTTTTTACAGAATATATTGGAAAATATCAAAAGAAATTCAAACTTTTTAAATTAATTCCAATAGTTAAAATTGTTGACTATTCTGAAACAAGAAATCTTGTGAATATTTTGGGTATAAAAATAAAAATTGCTAAAAAGGAAATCGCAAAAGCAAGAAAAGAAAATGTTTTCTATCAGTATAAAAAGAATAATGTAGATATAACACA
>CALAWF010000259.1 GCA_937894665.1 uncultured bacterium
TGGTAGTTCGGAATCTCTATCCGAACGCACTAGCTTGAGATCCTGAAACGAGTTTAAGATGACAAATTTGTTCGGTTAGAGATTCTTCGGGGAGATTTGTAATATTTTATTCAACTTCCCTAGGTTTATCCCTCAGAATGACAAATTAATTACGTAACGAACTTATTCCCTTAATCCCACGTTCCTTCTCCCTTATAAATCAACTTATCCACTTATTGATTTTATAAACTTGTTTTATACTCTTGATATAGTATAATACTTGGCGAAAGGTAATTTTGAATAAGGAGCTTTGAATGTTTGGAGTAATTTTAGCCGGCGGATCAGGTAGCAGATTATGGCCACTATCAAGAGAGTTGTATCCAAAACAACTTCTAACTTTGAATGCTGATAAAAGTCTTTTACAAACAACTTTTGAACGTTTAAATAATTTTATTCCGGCTAAGAATATTATTAGTGTTACTAATTCAAAACACCATTCAAATATTAAAATGCAACTTTCAAAATTAAGTGAAGATACTGTTATTCTTGCTGAACCTATTTCGAAAAATACAGCTCCGGCTATAGCTCTTAGTGTTAAATATGTTGTAGAAAATTATGGTTCAGATGAGATAATTCTTGTTGTTCCATCTGATTTGCAAATAAATGATACTGAAAAATTTACTCAAACAATCAAAGATGCTGAACACTTTGCAAAAGAAGGTCATATTGTAACTTTTGGAATTAAACCAAATTATCCGGAAACAGGCTATGGTTATATTTGTGCAGATGGTAATAAAGTTGTAAACTTTGTAGAAAAACCAAATAAACAAATCGCAGAAAAATTTGTTCAAGACGGTAACTATTTTTGGAATTGCGGAATTTTCATGTTCAAGGCTTCAACAATTATTGAAGAATTTAGAAAATATTGTCCGGAAATTGATTCTGTTATAAAAAATATAGATTTTTCTGAAAAATCAATTTTATTTACAGAGTTTGACAAAATGCCAAATATTTCAATCGATTATGCGATTATGGAAAAAAGTTCAAATATTGTAATGGTTGAATTGCAATCTGATTGGAAAGATTTAGGTTCTTGGAAGTCTATTTATGAAATTAGTCCAAAGGACGAAAATAATAATGTTTTTGTTGGACATGTTTTAGATAAAGATTCAAAAAATTCATTGGTTTACTCTTCATCAAAACTCGTTGCAACTATTGGATTGGAAGACACTGTTATTGTTGAAACAGAAGATGCTATTTTGGCTTGTAAAAAAGATAAAACAGATGAAGTTAAACAAGTTTATGAAACCTTAAAACAACAACACGATGGAACACAGAAAGTTCATAAAACAGTATATCGTCCGTGGGGTTTTTATACCGTAATTGCGGAGGGTAAAGGTTTCCAAACAAAAATTATTCACGTAAACCCTGGGCAAAAATTATCTGTTCAATCTCATAATTATAGAAGCGAACACTGGGTAGTGCTTTCCGGTATGGCAAAAGTTGTTTTGGAAGGTAAAGATAGAATACTTTCTCCGGGGCATAGTATTGATATTGCTGTAAAAGCAATTCACTCACTTCAAAATCCTTATGAAGAAGATTTAGAAATCATTGAAATTCAAAAAGGTGATATTCTGTCAGAAGATGACATTGTTCGTTATGAAGATATGTACGGTAGAGTGTAAAATATAATTTTAATTTTATTAAACTATTATTAAAATATTTATAAAAAAGAAGCTATTTTAAATTTATTTCAAAATAGCTTCTTTAAACTTTTATGCTTTATAATCTGAGAACAAGTCTTCAAGATTTAGTACATTATTTTGTGCATCTTTATCTAGAGCTTCAAGATGTTTTCTTGCTTTTTGAGTTCTATAGGTTTCACGTTCAAAGTTTCCAATAGAACCTTGGGTAACCCTAAATTCTGGG
>CALAWF010000260.1 GCA_937894665.1 uncultured bacterium
CTTCAGAATCTCTAACCAAACGCATAGCAAAATACCCTCGCCTTGAGGAGAGGGATAGGGTGAGGTGTTTAACTGACCAAGAACAGTCAGAGATTCTTCGTTCAAGTTCTGCTGATTTGTTCCAATCCGACGGCATATCACTCAGAATGACGAATACGTTTGATAATCATAACGAATGCTGTCATCCTGAGCAAAGCGAAGGATCTCTAACTGGTGGTGTAAGGATTAACCCCTCACCTCAATTTTCTCTCTTGGGAGAGGAAGAAGTTGGTGGATTTTGTCATGCTGAATTTATTTCAGCATCTCTATCCGAACGTATCGGAGTAAGTGAAAAGAAACTATTTATATTTGCCCTTCCCCCTTGTGGTAGAGGAGGATCCTTCAATAAATGTGCGTTTACTCTTGCTGAAGTCCTAATAACTCTCGGCATAATTGGTGTTGTTGCCGCTATGACTTTACCAACACTTATTGCAAAGGCTGATAGAGATTCAAAAATTGCAAATGTTAGGAAAGCTCATTCTGTTCTAAACCAAACAATAAAACTTTCTACAATTGATAATGACGATTATGAAACATGGGATTCTTCTTTACCTTACAAAGATTATGTAATGAAATATTTTGCTCCTTATATGAATATTGCGGTATTTTGTGATACTTATAGTCGTTGTAATTATAAAAGTTCTGCTCCTTGGAAGAAAAATGATGGAACCGTTGGTTATACGTGGATTAATTTTGATGGGCGTTATCCATTTATCACGAATGATGGAATTTTATACTCAATAATTAATAGCGGAGGTTCTGATGGAACTGATGGAATGTATGACACTAATAATTTTGGAACAAGTGGTATAATTGTTGACGTGAATGCTTCTTCTCCTCCAAATCGTTTTGGAAATGATGTATTTATGTTTGTAAGGACTGAAAAAGGTTCTGTAATGCCTTGGGGCTACAATTTGCCTGATTCTGAGATAAATGCGGATTGTAAAACAAAAGGAAAAGGTTTGTACTGTGCGGAAAAATTAAGACGCAACGGATGGCATTATTCTAATGATTATCCTTGGTATAGGTAAAATATTCCTACAGTTTTTCTTCATGACAATCAGTGCCACCTGTCTTAATCAGGTGGTATTTGTCTGCAATTTTTTCTATACCCTCAGGGTTAGAAAATTTGATATACTTTCTCCATCTTGGGTAAGGATAGTAAACTTCAATTCCGTCTAATCCCATTTCCCCTAACTCTTTTACAAATTTATCCATTGATAATGCCCAACAACAGCATGGATGAGCAAGGACTGCAATACCTCCTGCATTATGGATTGCCTCAATTAGTTTTTTCAAATTTCGTTGTGAAAAAATTCTAACAATATCTGCTTCTGTTCCTCGTTTGTCTTTGGCGTAAAATTCTTTCATTTCTTCATTGTTCAAATCTATTCCGTAAGCGAGTAGATGCAAGAAGATATATTTGTGCCAAACATCAAACTCCACGCCTGTTATTGCTTCTGAGTCGGGGGTATCTATATGACCTTGAATTGTGTTGTGATCTGTAATTGCAAAATATTTTAAGCCTTTAGCCTTTGCTTGGTCAATCAGGCTTTCAAATGTTGCTTTCCCATCTGAATACGTGGAGTGGATGTGTAAATTAACCAACCCTTTTTCAAAATCTTCTTTTGTTATTCCTTTTATTAATTCTTTGTAATTTTTCATTGTTTTTCTAAATATATTTGTAATAAAATTATGATACAACAAAGGAGGCTTTATGTCCAAATATAAACTAAATAATAGTATTTTCTTTATTCTTTGGGAAGGTATAAAAATTTATTTTTCTAATATTGATAAATTTTTTATCTATATGTTATTCCCTGTATTTGGACAGGTAATCGGTATTGCATTGGCTTTTGGCTTATCATTAGGATTTGCTGATAAAGTTGCTCAAAAAGCGGATAGTCCTGCTTCAGCTTTATTGATGGTTTTACTTCTTGCCGTTCCTGGGCTTTTAATTTTTGCAAAAGCATTTTGGGATTATATGGTCGCTTATGTTGCATTGAATTCTATGACAGAAGGGGCTGTAACGACGGGAAAAGTCTATGATTTGGCTTCTCATAACGAAGTTGCAACTCAAAGGGGTTGGAAATATGTTGGCTTTTTGATTGTCTTGAGTGTTTTGATGTCATTGGGTTCAAGTATATTTTTTATAATCCCAGGTTTTGTGCTTTGGATTTATTTTATTTTGGTATTTCAAATTTTCACATTTGAACCGGATTTATCTATAACTGATATTTTTAAACGTAGTTTCCTTTTAATCAAAGGGAATTGGGCTAGAACATTTATTTTGATGGCGGTGCTAGGATTTTTCTCAATGTATATTTTGACAGAAGGAATTACTGTTGTCTTTGATTATTTGAATTTGACAGAAAGTGCAAGTTCTATTTTTAACTTTATTTCTAACCTAATTCCGTTGGATTTGATTAATAGAATTTTAACTCATGTAAATCAACCGATTATTACAAATGCAATGATTTCTAAAACGATTTTTGTCTCTGTTTTAGGAATGATAATTAGTGGCTTAACCTTGCCAATTAGGAGTATTTGCTGGTCTTTGTGGTATAAAAATTTGTCAGATGTTAAAGGTGCGGAAGCTGAAATTGTTGTCGCAAAGCCTGCTAGACGCTCTAGAAAATCAAGATACGAAAATGAGGACTAATTTAGATGTTTATTTGCAAAAATTGTAAATCTGTAGATAAATTTGAATTGATGTTTTCTCCTGATTATCATGGTGATAAACATTTTTCTCAACGATATAATGACAAAAATGAAATTGAAATTACGGTAGATGGATATGTTTTTGTACCTGATTTGCAGTTTATGAATGAGCATGCCGTTTGCCGTTATTGCGGACAAATTTATATGTGGGATTACGATATATAGTTTTATTTTATAAGGAGAGTAAAGTATGAGATTAGAAAATCGTAAGAATAACGAAACAAGAGCGGTTAAATTTACAAGAAATTATACAAAACATGCTCTTGGTTCAGTATTGGTAGAATTTGGAGATACAAAAGTTATTACGACAGCATCTGTAGAAGTTGGGAAACCCAAATGGATGGATAAAGAAGATAAAAGAGGTTGGTTAACGGCTGAATATTCATTGTTACCATCTTCAACTTCAACCAGATGTCAAAGAGAAAGAACTAAGATTTCCGGTAGAACTCAAGAAATTCAACGCTTGATTGGTAGAAGTTTGAGAGCGTGTGTTGATTTAGAAAAAATGCCGGATTTAACTATCACAATTGATGCCGATGTAATTCAAGCTGATGGTGGAACAAGAACTGCAAGTATTTGTGGTGGTTTTGTTGCATTATCTGATGCGGTTGAAAAATTATTAGCAGATTGTACTTTAAAAGAAAATCCGATTATTGAACCGATTGGTGCAATTTCCGCAGGAATTGTTGATGGAGAAGTTCGTTTGGATTTGAATTATGCAGAGGATTCTCATGCACAAGTTGATTCTAACGTTGTATTAACAAAAAGTGGAAAAATTATTGAATTTCAGACAACCGCAGAGGGTGAACCTTACGAGTATGAAAAAATGCTTGAAATTTTTCAAGTTGCAAGAGATGGCATTCAGAAAATTATTGAAATGTATTAGTTTTTAAGATAAAATTCTGATATGAAAATGTTCGTTTTGATTGTTATTTGTGTTTTACTGGGTGTTCCTTGTCTTGCTAAAAAGACTCCGGAATCGGCTGTATCAACTCAAGGGATTGAAATAACTCAAGATGTTGCGAATTCTCAAATGACAAAATCTGAAAAAAATGAACAAAAAGCTCTTCAAAATCGTTCTAAAAAATATATAAAGAATAATAAGGATTTGAAAAAGCAAAATCTTAAAAAACAAAAACAAGAAAGAGAACTTGAATATTTAAAAAGTAGGTTAGAGGTAAAAAAGAATAAATTGGAAACACGGTTTCCTGATTATGTGAAAGGAGAATGTAAATGAAAAAATTATTAGTTGCTCTTATGGCAGTATCAGTTTTATCATTCGGAGCTGCAGCTAATGCTGGAACTTTATCAAATGCTTTGAATAATGCAGCAAACAAAGTTGGTCAAAAAGAACAAGCTGTAACAAACGCTCAAAAAGAAGCTCAAAAGAAACAACAAGAACGTCAAAAAGCTTACGAACAACAAAAGAAAGCAAACCAACAAGCTCTTGAAAAGAAAAAACAAGAACTAAAAAAACAACAAGAAGCTAATCAAAAAGCCGTAGAAAAGAAAAAACAAGAATGGCAAAAGAAACAAGAACAAGCTAAAAAAGACGCTCAAGCAAAACAAAAAGCTAACCAAAAAGCAATCCAAAAGAAAAAAGATGCTTGGAATACTTTAATCGGTAAATAGTTTCTGTATCAAATAATATAATGAGAAGGGGGATTTTTACCATTGTAAATTTCCTCCTTTTTTGTTGCTTGAGATATTATTATGTGATACCATTAGATGTATCAGACTTAGTATTAGGGTGTGCATGGTGATTAAAGATGGAATTAAAACAATGAAAGGTGCAAAGGTTATTATTAATACCCTCAAATCATTGGGTGTTGATACTATTTTTGGCTACCCGGGGGGAATTGTTTTAGATTTGTATGACGAATTGTATAGTCAATCTGATATAAAACATATTTTGGTTCGTCATGAGCAATCTGCAGTGCATGCTGCAGAAGGTTATGCTCGAGTTACGGGGAAATGTGGTGTTTCTCTTGTTACATCCGGACCTGGGGCGACAAATACTGTGTCTGGGATTGTGAATGCTTATCTTGATGGTTATCCTGTAGTTGTTTTAACCGGTCAAGTTTTCAAAAATTTAATTGGTAAAGATGCTTTTCAAGAAGCAAATATTTGTGATATTACAAAATCTTGTACTAAAAAAGTTTTCCAAGTTACAAATGCAAATGATTTACAAAAAACTTTGCAAAATGCTTTTTCAGTTGCAATGTCTGGCAAAAAAGGACCTGTTGTAGTTGATTTGTCAAGAAATGTTTTAAGCGAATTTGTTGAATACAATGAACAATTAAATAGTTGTGTGGAAAAATTTCCAACTTTTAGTGAACAGGATGTAAATAAAGTTTTGGATAGAATTAAGGCGGCCAAAAGACCTGTAATTGTTTCTGGCGGCGGAGTTGCTCATTCGGGGGCAGAAGATGAATTACTAAAATTTTCTGATGCTTTAAATATTCCTGTTGTAGCTACTATGATGGGTGTTGGAACTTTCCCTCAAGAAAATAAAAATTATTTTGGAATGATTGGCATTTTTGGAGATAAAGTCGCAAATCAAATTCTTAAAGAGTCTGATTTAATTATTTCTCTTGGTGCAAGATTTAATGACAGAATTACCTGTATGTTCAAGGATTGCAATTTAGCTGAGAAGTTTATTCAAATAGACATAAATCCTTTAGAACTTGGAAGGGTTATAGATGGCATTGATTCTGTTTGTGCCGATATAAAAGAATTTTTGAGTGCATTGAATACTTTATCAACATCAATTGATTTTGATAGATGGCTAAGTGAGGCTCAAAGTTTGAAAACTTTGAATCTTCCAAGCAAAAAATCAACAAATATGTTGTACTCATTTGAAGTGGTACAGCAGATTGAAAAATTTACAAAAGATAAGAATGTAATTTTTACATCTGAAGTTGGACAACATATGTTGTGGGCTGTTCAGAATTTATCTTTGAATAAAGATAGAAAAATTTTATTATCCGGAGGTTCTGGAACAATGGGTTTTGGTTTCCCTGCTGGGATTGGTGCTGCTGTTGCTTTTCCTGAAAAAACTGTTGTATGTATCTCCGGAGATGGTTCATTCCAGATGAATTTGGAAGAACTTGCAGTTTGTAAGGATTATAATTTGAATGTAAAAATTATGATTTTAAATAACGGATATTTGGGTATGGTTCGCCAATTGCAAGAAAAATCTTATGGTGGAAGATACTCAGAAACAAAGATTTCAAATCCGGACTTTTTAAAACTAGCTGAAAGTTATGGTATAGGTGCAAGAAGAGTTTCTTCATTTAATGAAATTGAAGATGCCTTAACTTGTGCTTTTTCAACCGACGGTCCATATGTTGTGGAATTTGTGGTTGAACCTATGGAACTTTTATAAGTAATAGATATAGAAAGATTATAAGATAGAATTACCCTGTGAAAGAGGCTTGAACAATAATATGAATAAATCAATAATTAAGGAAGTTAAATCAGTTTACTCCAACAAAATAAGAGCAAATAATTCGGTGTCAATGAATCCTGAAATTCTTTCAAATAAAAATAAAGTCAAAAAAGAGAAAACATTTTTTAACGGTGTAATTGAAAAATTGAATATATCAAAGATTTAATTAGTGTTTGCAAGAAGAGCAATTTCCGCTGCAACCTCCGTTAGCATGGTTGCATGGATTTTTAAATAAGTCTTGGAAATCAAAAACAGTGTCGTTGATTATCGCTTCAATAACCGGTGGATATAATCTTGCTCCAACTTTTTCTAAATCGTCTATAAATTCTTCTAAATGAGTTTCTAATCCTATAAGAACAGGGTATTGTGCTAATATTTTTCCATAGAAGTTGTCTTTTTCTACTTTGTGAATAGTTACTCCGCTAACTTTTATTCCTGAAAGATAAGATTTTGTAATTGCATCCTCTTCCATAAAAGATGGTAAAAGTGATGGATGGATGTTTAGAACTTCTTTACCTTCAAAATCTGCATTAAATTCTTTTTCATATCCTGTTAATACAATTATGTCGTAGTCTGTAAAATCAGAATTTTTATTTAATATATCCACGTTATCTTTTAGTGTATTTTTAATCGCAGATATTATTTTTTTATTTTCGGAATCAATTATTGCAACTTTTTTGTTTTTCATATATAAATTTTAGTACAAAAATAGCAAAAAATATTTTTACAAGAGTTCAATATAATATGCAAATACATAATAATTCAAATACAACCCCATCAATAAATTTTGGAGCAAAAGTTCCAACAATAAAAGTTTTGGAAGCTGCAACTTTAAAGTTAACCGAAAGTGAATCAGTTGCTGATTTAAAACCTATTATTGATACCTTTTGGGATAAACCTTTTAAAGCTGCTGGTAATAGAGGGTACAGATACTATTTAAAAATTATCGCAGATAAAATTACTGCAAAATATCCGGAAATAAAAAAGTCTGTCGATGAAATTAATACGTATGCTCAATCTCACCCTAGAGCAACAAAAAGTGATTTTAGATACCTTCAAAAAAACATAGTAGATAAATTAGGCTCTGTTGTTGATATTGAGGTTTAATCAAAATGCAAATAGATAATTCAAACAGACTCTCATTTCAAGCTCGATTAAACTTATCTGGTGTTGAAACTGGCATGATGGATAGGTTTCAACTTCGGAAACTTATTCAAAATGCATCAAGAATAGGTGATTCTAATGATGTTATAAATGTGGAAGTAAAGTCAATTTCCTCTAATACTAAAGCTATTCGAGATGGCTTTTTATTTTCCGCAGAATATGATGTGAATGCGGATGCGACAATTCAAAATAAATATTTTAAGTTAGATTCCCCAGCATGGAAACGTCTTGAAATTTATGAAAAATCAAGAAAAAATCCTTTTTATGAAATAAATGAATTTTTGATAAGTTTACATAAAAAATTTCCAAATTATTTTGTTGCTCCAAAAATTGCTGCTCAAAATATGTATAAAGCAGTTGATGTTGTAGCACAGGATTTAAAACGTTTTTTATTTAAAAGACAACTTTCTATCCCAAAATCTGTTCAAGAATATTTAAAAAATGCAAATGTTGTTGCTCAAGCCTATGCTAATGGTGATTTACACAAATGGGGTTTGACATATTTTCGTTATATTGGGAAAGTTCAAACTCGACGAGATTCTTGGGGCTCCAAGTTGCCTCCAACTATGAAAACTTTTGTTGAGACCCTAATAGCTAAAACTCTCAATGGCGAGCCGCAATATAATTCTAAAGATATTGATATTTCAAAGCGGAGGCTGTATGAATATGTTACAAAAAATTATTCTTTTAATGAAACAATAAATGAGTAAAAAAACAGGATTTAGAAATAGCTAAATCCTGTTTTTTAGAAATAATTTATTAGTGGCAAAGTGCTAATAGAACACCTGCTGCTACAGCAGATCCAATTACACCTGCAACGTTAGGTCCCATTGCGTGCATCAATAAGTAGTTTTGAGGGTTGTATTCAAGACCAACTTTGTTTGATACTCTTGCAGCCATTGGAACGGCTGATACACCGGCAGAACCAATTAGCGG
>CALAWF010000261.1 GCA_937894665.1 uncultured bacterium
TGATTGTGTTATTGCAGCTGCATCTGCTCCACCTCAATTATATCCGGCTTTGGCTTGTGATATTCAAACAAGATTAGGTATTCCAAACTTTGTACCATCTTTTGATTTGACTGCTGCTTGTACCGGTTTGATTTATGCTTTGCAAGTTGCAAGAGGTTTAATTGGTTCAGGTTTGTATAAAAATGTTTTATTAGTTGCAGCTGATAACAATTCCCGTTTAGTTGACTGGGAAGATAGAGGAACTTCTATTCTTTTTGGTGATGGTGCTGGAGCTATGGTTGTTACAGAAGCAGAAGATGGTGTTGATGATATTTTGTCATTAGACGTTAGAGCTGATGGTTCAATTGGTCAATATATTTCAATGAATATGCCTGGAAAAAATTGCCCATTAGTTGAACCTTGTGATGAAGTTGATTCAAAAATCCACATGGCTGGTCGTGATGTTTACAAATTCGTTGTAACAACATTACCTAACTATGTTGACAAGTCTATTGAAGAAGCTGGTTTGAAGGCCGAAGATATTGATTATTTAATTCCTCACCAAGCTAATCAAAGAATTATTGAAGCATTACAACAAAGATTGAAATACTCAGATGAAAAAGTTATTTCTAATATTAAATATTATGGGAATACATCAGCTGCTTCAATTCCGATTGCGTTAGTTGAAGGCGTTGAACAAGGTAAAATTAAACTTGGTTCAAAAGCTATTCTTTGCGGATTTGGTGCAGGTATGACATGGGGTGCTGCTGTTGTAAGACTTCGTGAAGGTATTTGCTAATAATTAATAGCTATTAATAAAAAAGGCTGGATAAACTATCCAGCCTTTTTTATTTGTAGAATTATTGCAAACCTAATGAAATTTTATTATTTGTTGAAACCATATTCATTGCTTTGTACATATTATTTTGCGATGTTTGAATGTTATCATATTGACTATCAAGGCTTGTGAGTTGTGATAAATAGGATGAAAGTTGAGATAAAACAGATGGATTTCCTTCTGCATCCTCTAACATTTCTTCTAATTCATTTCCTATTTTATTTAATATTTCAGAAACATCATCATCGCTCGAAACTGATATTCCAACTGCGGAAGCAAGAGATTTTGCTTCTGAACGAATTTCTTCTTCTGAAGAATTATCTTCATTTTCGCTTTGGTTTTGTGCAATTTGTTGTTGTTGAATTTGTGAAATTTTTGCTTGAGCTTCTGATTCGGTCATTCCATCGGTTTCTTGAATCCCCAATTCTGCAAGTTTTGATTTGGTACTGTTACTCAATTTTGATTTTTGAGTAGTGGATTCATTTGCAGCTGAAGTACTGCCAGCATTGATACTGGAGATGGTTGTTGTCATAAACACGTCCTTTCATTTTGTAAGTTTTCTCTCTCTTAAAAACTTGATACTTTTTTCTTAACGGTTTTTACTTTTTCAATCTTTAGGAATTTATGAACAATGTGAAGAAAACTTTACATGTAGAAAATTCTACATATAGAAATATTGACATGTCTGAAAATATTGTTATAACCCATGAAGTCGGAGAGAATAAAACACGAGAAATGAGGTTATTTTATGGAACAAACATCTTATGTAAACAGTCTTGCATTCCAATTTTCATCTACTGGATGTATGATTAAACATCTTGCAGAAAAATTATTTACTATCGAAGTTAGAAAAGATATTTCTTATGAAGAATATCAAATTTTGGATACATTGATTTGTTATCCGCATATAAATAAGGCATTGTTTAGTAAAATCCTTTTTCTTGAGCCTTCTGTTGTTGATAAGGTTTTGAAAAAATTGATAAAGAAAAAATATATAAAAGAAGAAAATAATAAGATAAACGAAATTCAAACCAGATTTTATGAAATAACTCCAAATGGTTATGCTGTTTATAAAGACACTGTGCCGTTGAAAGATAATATTGTTACTACTCTTTTAAAATTTATGACTAAAAAAGAATTAATATCTTTTTTAAAAACAATGAAGAAGATTAGAAATATATTAATTTCTATTGAAAATTGACCTTTCCTTACTCATTTGCAATGGATATTTTTTTAGACCAGTCCTGCTACTGGTCTTTTCGCTTAATTTATTTTACTTTTGGCGTATTTATTATATAATCTAGCTATAGAAGATTTTGTAGAATAAGGGGAGTTATTTATGACAAAGAAAATTGCTTTTATTTTCCCTGGGCAAGGAGCTCAAGCTGTAGGTATGGGAAAAGATTTGTATGAAAATTATGATGTTGCAAAAAAAGTTTTTGAAACTGCTGATAAAGTTTTAGGTAAAAGTGTTACTTCAATGTGTTTTGAAGGACCGGAAGAAGCTCTAAAACAAACAGTTAATACTCAACCTGCAATTGTTACAATGTCTATTGCAGCTTTGGAAGCATTTAAATCACAATTAAAAGTTATCCCAACATTTACAGCTGGTCATAGCTTGGGTGAATATTGTGCAATGTATTGTTCTGGTGTTATGGACTTAGAAACAACATTAAAAGCAATTCAAAAAAGAGCAGATTTGATGGGTCAAGTTAAAGGTGGTTCAATGGCTGCTATCTTGAATGCTCCTGCCGGAAGTCTTGAAGATGTATTGAAAAAGGCATCAGAAGTTGGATATGTAGATGTTGCAAATTATAACTCTCCGGCTCAAGTTGTTATCACAGGTGATGAAACTGCTGTTGCAAAAGCTGGTGAATTATTGATGGAAGCAGGTGCAAGAAGAGTTGTTCCTCTTGCTGTTTCTGGTGCTTTTCACTCAAAATTCTTAGAAAATGCCGGCAAAGAATTTGCTTCATTTGTTGCAGATTTGGATATTAGCTCTGCTTCAATTCCTGTAGTTACAAACGTTGACGCTGCTGCAACTATTGCTGCTGACGATTTCAAAAATAAAATGCCTAGACAAATTTATTCATCAGTTCATTGGACTCAAACTATTGAAAATATGATTAAAAATGGTGTTGATACATTTGTTGAAATCGGACCTGGAAAAGTTTTGGCAGGTTTGAACAGAAAAATCAATTCAGATGTAAAAACATTTAACGTATATGACAAAGAATCTTTAGAAGCTACAGTTAACGCTTTAAAAGAAGAAATGGCTGCAGTTTAATTTTAAGTAAAAATAAGGAGAAAGATTATGACAGATAAAAAAGTTGTATTGGTAACAGGTGGTTCTCGTGGTATTGGTAGAGCTTGTGCTTTAGAACTTGCAAAAGCAGGTTGTGATGTTGTTATCAATTTTGCTGGTAATGCAGAAGCTGCTGCAAAAACAGTTGAAGAATTAAAAGCATTAGGTTCAAATTCTGAAAGCTACAAATTTGATGTTTCTAATCAAGCTGAGGTTGACGAAAATATTGCAAAAATCGTAGAAAAATATGGAAGAATTGATGTATTGATTAACAATGCCGGTATTACTCGTGATGATTTGTTTATCAGAATGGGCGAAGACAAATGGAATGCAGTTATCAATACTAACTTAAACAGTGCTTTTTATGTTTCAAAACCGGTTGTAAAACTTATGATGAAACAAAGAAGCGGTGCTATTGTTAATATGTCATCAGTAGTTGGTTTGTATGGTAATGCCGGACAAGCTAATTATGCAGCTGCAAAAGCTGGTTTGGTTGGTTTTACAAAATCATTAGCAAAAGAATTAGGTTCTCGTGGTGTTAGAGTTAACGCTGTTGCTCCTGGTTTCATTGCTACAGATATGACAAAAGATTTGCCAAACATTGATGAATACTTAAAAGCAATTGCTCTAAGAAGAATGGGTAAAGCGGAAGATATTGCTGCTGCTGTTAAGTTCCTAGCTCTTGATACAGATTATATTACCGGTCAAGTTCTAGAAGTTGATGGTGGTATGACAATTTAGTTTTGTTTTATAAATAAAAAGTTAAAAAAAGAGGAGTTTTTACTCCTCTTTTATATGGTAAAGTTTTATAACAAAAGGCGGCAGCTTTTGTAAACTTCTTGCAAAAAAATATTCTACAAGTTATAATGTAGCAAGAAAAGTATTTAGTAATACACAAATAATAAAAGAGGAAAAAGAAGATGAGTACATTAGACACAGTAAAAAAAGTTGTAGTAGATCAATTAAGTGTTGACGAAAAATTAGTTACACCTGAAGCTCGTTTTACAGATGACTTAGGTGCTGATTCATTAGACACAGTTGAATTAGTTATGGCTTTAGAAGAAGAATTCAAATGCGAAATTCCTGATGAAGACGCAGAAAAAATTCAAACAGTTCAAGATGCAGTTAACTACATTGACGGCAAATTATCTCACTAATTGAATTTTTAAATTCTTTTAAAACTGGTTTTTATATTTGCGAGAGTGAGATATTTTATTTCATTCTCGCATTATTTATATTATTGAAAGAAAAAGGGATATCTTAAATGGATAAAAGAAGAGTAGTAATTACAGGTTTGGGAGCAGTAACACCTTTTGGCGTAGGTGTTGATAAATTCTGGGAAAGTTTGAAAGCCGGAAAAAGTGGAATCTCTACTTCTGAATCAATAGATATTAGCAAACACGTTGTAAAAATTTCTGGTGAAGTTAAAGATTTCCACCCAGAAGATTATATGGAGCCAAAGGCTGCTAAGAAAATGGATAGATTTATCCAATTCGCTATGGTTGCAGCTGATGAAGCGATTAAGGATTCAAAACTTGATGTTGAAAAAGAAGACCCATACAGAGTTGGTGTTATTGTAAGTTCAGCAGCAGGTGGTTTCAAAACATTTGAAGAAAACCATATCAGAATTATTGAAAAAGGACCTAACAAATGTTCACCATTTACAGTTCCTATGATGATTGTAAACATGCCTTCCGGTAATATTTCTATGAAATATGGTTTCAAAGGTATTAACAAAGTTGTTGTTTCAGCTTGTGCAACTGGTTCTCACTCAATTGGTGATGCTTTCCGTTCAATTCAGTACGGTGATGCAGATGTTATGGTTGCCGGTGGTTCAGAAGCTACAATTTGTGATGTTGGTGTTGGTGCTTTCTCAGCAGCAAGAACACTTTCAAAACGTAATGACGAACCTCAAAGAGCATCTAGACCTTATGACAAAGACAGAGATGGTTTTGTTATGGCAGAAGGTGCTGGCGTTTTAATTTTGGAAGAGTATGAACACGCTAAAAAACGTGGTGCTAAAATTTACGCTGAAATTGTTGGTTATGGTCAAACTGCTGATGCTTATGACATCGTTGCTCCGGCTCCGGATGGTGCAGGTGCTATTCACGCAATGGAATTTGCTTTGAAAGATGCTGATATGAAGCCATCAGAAGTTCAATATATCAATACTCACGGTACAAGTACCGGTTTGGGTGATAAAGCAGAATCTCACGCTGTTGCTACAGTATTTGGCGATAGAAAAGTTAACCCAGGCTTGTATGTAACTTCAACAAAAAGTATGCACGGTCATATGTTGGGTGCTACTGGTGCTGCTGAAGCTATTGCTTGTATCAAAGCAATCAATGATAACGTTGTTCCTCCAACAATCAACTTGGATAACCAAGATGAAGAAGTTGCAGATTTGAATTATGTTCCATACAAAGCTGTTAAAGCTGAACTTCACGCTGCATTGTCTAATTCATTTGGTTTTGGTGGACAAAATGCTTCTTTAATTTTCAGAGAAGTTAAATAGTTGTCAAAACAAAATATAAATTAAAAAACTCGGTACAAGTTGTATCGAGTTTTTTATTGCTAAATAATTGGTGTATTTGAACTTTTTGCTTTTCAAAATCGTTAATTTTTTGTAGAATAAATTTATCAGATGAGGTGTGTGATGAAAAAGATTTTAATAATTTCTGCTTTAGTTTTGGTTTCTGTAGGGTCTTATGCGTATGCTGCGGAAGGTTATGTTTTCACTGCTAATGACAAAATAAATTCTTCAATGCAAATAAATACAAACGCTCCAAGTTATGATTATTTGAAGTTCTATGATATTGATTCTGAAATGATTAGTGCAAAAATGAAGGTTTTTGATAACGATAAAGAAAAAGATTTTATTAAAACTTTGTCTAAGGATGATAGGGAAAATTATAAATACGCCAAAAAAGTTGAAAAACTTGTTCAAAAAGGCAGATGGGATGAAATTTATTCAAAATATCCGAATTATCTCCCTGCATATTTGGAATATTATGACAAATGTATTTCATCAAATAATTATCAAGAAGCTCTTAATGTGCTGGAAAAAATTCAAAGAATCGATAGATATAATATGGTAATTTCTGCCGATGTTTTGAATTATGCGTACGGAATGCTTTATTATAACACTTACCAATATTCAAATGCGTTGAGATTTTTTAAAATTTTTGAATACACAAAAGATGATGGAATTTATTCTTCTATCGGTAATTGTTATTTTTATTTAAACAATTATCAAACTGCAATAAGTTATTATAAAAAAATAAAAAATCCGACTTATGAAGATTTGGAATACTTATTCAGTGCATATTTGAAACTTGGAAACACATTAGAGGCAAATAAATCTGCTCAAAATTTGTTGAAAGAAAATTACAGTTATAAAAATTTAATGAGAGTTGAAGCGACAACGAATGATGAAACTGCAAAGTTGTCTTATGCTTATAAGGCTCGTAGTTTGGCTTCTACTGCAGAAGAAATAGCTAGAGCAAATGTTGAAATTTCAACGCTTGAACAGAAAAAACTCGATGCAAAAGTTGCAAAATTAACTCAATTTGTAAAAGTTCCGAAATGGAGTGAAATCGAAAAACAAATTCCGCAAAATGTTTCAGAACAAGAAGTTAGCGATAAGCAAGATGAATTTTTTAAGACAGCAAATACTTATTTGTCAAAATATTCAGGACAGCAATTAACCAATGCTTTTAAATCATTGAATGATGATTTTACAACCTATGTCAGTCAAAAGAAGACTGAATATTATCAAGAAAAACAAATTCAAGCTCAAAAAGAACTTGTTCTTGAACAACAACGTAATAATATGCTTCAACAACAGTTGATTGAAGAACAAAGGTTACATAATTATTTAGAACAACAGAATTTTTATTATATGACCCGTCCTTATTATTACTATAGAAATCCAAGATTTTATTGGTAAAACAATTGCTCAGATTGCTTCACATACGATTGCAATTATTTGTTTCCCTCTCCTAAGAATGCTAGCTGAACCGACGAAACAACGTTGAGTCGAGTGAAACTGCGTGCCTCGTATGGCTGAGGGGGTAATGGAGAGAAGGTAAGCTAAATTTGTTCGGTCAGAGATTCTTCGGGTAAATTTGTAATATTTTATTCAATTTTCTTTGTTTTATCCCTCAGAATGACGAATTAATTATGTAACGAACTTATTTCCCTATTTCCTTTTTCCTTATACCTTATAAATAAACTTATCAACTTATGACCTATAGACTTTTAAAGTATAGATTTAATTTTGATTTCTTTGATACGTATTTACAACACTTTTGTAATATGTTGGAATATTCATAATTTTATGTGTTAAATAATATGGATTTGTAAACATCGAAAATGCTTCTGCTCCTACTGTTGCAGTGGTATTGGCTGCAACTCTTAACGGTTTATTTGATATGTCGTCCTCATTAAAAGATGTTCGGAAAGGATTGTTGCTCTCATATACATTATATGTTACAGTGTCAATTATTTGTGGCATTGGGGTTGAATCTACCCAATTTGCCAACGCATTTATTGGATTATTTATGGTAGATAGTAATTTCATATTCTTATTAAAACAAAAAATAAATATTTTTGCTTGCGAAAATTGTAAATATTAGCCACTTTTTAGGGGTTTATGCTAAAATGTTTTTATTATTAAACCGATATAAGGAGAGATTTCAATGGAAGGGCTAAATAAATTTAAAGTTTTAACTATTGCTTTTATTTGTATGTTTATATTTGTTGTTGCTGCGATTTATTCCAATACAAAAGATGCAACAATAAGCAAAGAAAAACAAAAAGCTGCACAAACTGAAAATCGTGTTAAAAACGATGAAGATGATCTTTCTGTTGATAATGCTCAAATGGAAGAACTTTATATAAAAGTTAATGAACTGAATAAAAGAGTTGAAGATATGAGCATGTTACAAAATTCGGGTAATAATGGTAGTAATATAAATTGTCGTGTCCGTGGCATTGTTGGAGATAATGGCGTAGAGGAATTATCTATTGATGCGTCATTACAGGAAGCTCGTGATAATGGTAAGGAGCTTGTTTTGGGTTGCCACTTTAATTAATAATTATAGAAATTTTTAGAATAAATGATAATATTTCATGTAATTCGCCATGATTTCTGAGCTTACCCCGTTTGCAACATTTGCTTTAACGACTTGTTCTTTGTCTTGGCTTGTTTTGTCATCTATTTTAGAAGATTCTTCATTTTTGCTTTGAGCTTGTTCTTGTTGTTGCATTTCTTGAATTTGTTCTGCAACTTCTTCAACTTGTTTCATCAAATCTTGGTGAAGTTTTACATCTCCGGAAAAATTTCCTGTAGATTGTATTCCAACAGTGTCTAAATCTTCAAGGATTTGTTCCCATTGAGAATAGTTAGTGATACTTGTACCTTGAGCTTGTGCGGCTGCTTGTGCTTTTCGCAATTCGTCAATTGATTTAATCTCTTCTACATTATCCATAATAAGCCTCTTCTTTTTAGATTTATATATTATATAAGTATAAAATTTTTTGCTAATTTCACATGTAACTTTTTTTGTAACATATGTTTATATTTAAGTTGATATTTACAATATTTCATAAGAAAAGGTCGAAAGTTTGACATGAATTTTTGCTTAAATTACTATCAAATTAAGAGGAAATGAAGTGAATATCTTCAACTGAAGCCGCAGCCGTAAAAGTCGGAACGCTCGAAAAAAGAACCAAGCCCACGTGCAATTTGGGATTGGGAAATATTTCTTTTTTATAGCGTCCTCTAAAATTAGAGGATTTTTTAATGTCATTAGGTGCAACAGCAATACACACCCATACTGCCAAAACCGGTTCATGTCCACATGGATTGCCACAAGGTGCATGCCCGATTTGTAATGGGTTAGCTGGTGGAAATTCTACAACAAAAAGGGATATACCAAGAAATGTTGGCGAAATGACATATAATCAATGTGCTGCAATTGGTGCAATGTTAAAGGCTCAAAAACATGCCAGACAACAAGCTCAGTTAGCTCAACAAAATCATTTGCAAGCAATAGCAGAATTTCAAAAATCTATTGCAACGGCTCATCAAAGAATTATGGATTTAGCTTCCTCCATTTCTAAAAGTACTCCGGCAATAATTGCCAAACCTGTTAATTTTGTATTGACAAATATTATTGGCAGAGCATTGAATATTATTCAAAATATTCCAAATGTTATTTCTAACATAACAAATGCAATTGTTCAAAAATTTGCGGATATATCTGACAAATTGACTGCAATGTATGGAGAATTCAAAGCATCAATCCATGAAAAAATCTCTAAATTTACAAATAACTTTAAAAAGAAATTAAAATCTCTCTTCTTTGTTTTCGGAACAGAAGAAACTGACGATGAAGACAAAAAAATTGAAGAAGCCAAAAGAGCGTTTGAATTAAAAACATTTATTCACAAACTTTTTGGCAAAACTCAAAACCTAAACGAAAAGGAAACGAAAAAGGATGATACCTCCGATTAATGATGTCGAAATTAAACGGCAACAGAGAAATCTCACAAATTCACAAAAAAAGAATATAACCAATACGAAAGAAGGCGTTGTTGTAAATTCGCTTATCAAAGATAAAGAACAAGATGTTAATCTTTCTTCTTCAAAAGATACATACTTGATTTCGGAAAAAATATCAATGCCGAAAGAACTTTATCAAGATAACAAAATTGTAGATAAAAAACTTTTTCCACTCAGTGCAATTGTACTTGGAGTAATGTCTTCTGTTGCTGTGATTACTGGATTTGTAAATCGTAGTGCCAAAGTTGCCCAAAATCTTGCAAAAGAAAAATGGCTTCCTGCTGTTACAAGAAACGTAAACCTAAGCAAAGAAACATCTCAAGTTATCTATCAAATGATTCAAAGTCCGAATAAAAAAACATTTATTGCGGGAACTGGGGTTTTAGCTCTTTCTGTAATGGCGTTTATGGGAAAAACTTTCTTTGATGGATTTAAAGATGTTTGGGTAAAACGTAAAGAAGCTAATATTCAAAAAAATCTGCAAGAAAATTTGATTGCTGTTGAAACAGAATCCTTTTCCGGTAAAATGCAAATTATTAGAAGTATGCTTTCAAAATATACACTAGATTTTGAAAAGTATATCAAGCCGCAAAATGAAAGTGTTCTTCAAAATTTTGGAAAAAATAAATTTTTGAATATGCCTTTTACTTCTAACAGTCAAAAAAATGAAGAAAAACCAACAAATATTGGAAATATTATGTTAGGAGGGTTAACTTTTGCGGGTATTATTGGTTTGGGCTATTTGTCATTGAAAAATTTGACCAAAAGCAAACTACATCTGCAAGAAGGTTTGAAACAGGCTCAAAATGCAATTGAAAAAATTGTAGAATCATCATCCGAAAATACAAAAAATATTGATAAAAATAACCTAGAGCATTTGTTCATTTCTATTGAAGGTTCAGAAGATTTTATTCAAGAAAATGTTAATAAATTAAATTGGAACAGTAATAAAGAAAAAAGAGAATTTGTTAAAAGGATTGTAACCAAAATAAAAACATCTGCTGCTAAGGTTAACCCGAATATTGGCGGTGATGGAACGCCAAAACCTGCATTTAATTCATTTGTAGATGATTATCGTGCATTTTTTTATAACTGGTTGTTAGATACCTCTAATCCGCAATTCCAACAACTTTTCCTTGGTGTAACAGGAGTTACGGCAATTGGTTATGGCGGGAAATTAGCAGGGGATGCAATAAAAGAAGTTCAAGTAAAAAAAATAAATGCAGAAACTGAATTGGAACTCCAAAAACGTTTGGTTTCTACAGAATTACGTAACTTTAAATCTAAAAAAGATGCTGCAATTCTTCCACTGGTTGAAGAATTTTATAAACAGGTCGATAGTGGAAAACGTACAAAAGAAGAATTAAAAACAATGGCGGAAAATGTTCTTTTTGAAATTAAAAATGGACCACCATTTGTTTATTCTTAATATGAGGAATTATTTATGAATGTTCAACAAGTTCAAATGACAAATATTCACCCAGTGCCTCAACCAAGGCAATACATTTGTGATTCTTGCATTTTGCCGCAAGGAAATAGAAATTATTGCTTAGTTGATAAAAATGAAGTGGATTATTTTGTCAGTCAAAAAGAAAAATCTCTACCATATTTAGCAGATATTCTTAAGCACTCAGAAAATGAAGCCCAAGTAACTGAAACTTTACTCATTATTGATAGAATGATTGATAACGGTACAAAAGGGGTTGAGAAATTGTATCCTGTGTTGGCAAAATTTAATGATACAAAATCTCCGAATATTCAGACTTATTTAGCCGGAATTTATAGAAAAACTCAAATTCCGGATGCTTTTGGACCTCTTGTCAAAATGCTTATCCAAAATTCTCTTCAACCGGTAGATAAAAATGCACCATTTGACCCAAACGAAGAAATTGGCGGAGCTATTTTGAGTTATTTATCTGATAGATTTAGACATTAATATTGTTGTTCAAAAAACAAGCGGATTTGTGAACTGGTGTGATATTTTGCAACACCGGAATTTCTTTTGTACAAATATCCATACAGTAATTACATCTTGGATGAAATTTGCAACCATCAATTTTCTGAGATAATGATGGTGGTTGTCCTTGAATTGTTTCTAACTTATTCCCACGATTTGAAGGGAGAGATTTTAATAATGCCTTTGAGTATGGGTGTTGAGGATTGTTAAAGAATTCAGAATTTGGAGCATTTTCAACAATTCGTCCTGAGTACATTACAGCAATTTCGTCTGCATTTTCATTCACAAGTGCTAAATCATGAGTAATCAAAAGAATAGATGTTCCGTTGTTCAATTTAATGTTATTTAAAAGTTTCATTATTTGAGCTTGAATTGTTACATCTAGTGCAGTTGTTGGTTCATCGGCAATCAATATTTCTGCCTTACAGGCTAGTGCCATTGCAATAATTGCCCTTTGTTTCATTCCTCCGGAAAATTCGTGCGGATAATTTTTTAACCTTGATTTTGCATCGGGAATTTGTACAGCTTCAAATGCTTCAATTGCTTTTTCTTCTGCTTGATGTCCTTGTAGATTTTGATGAATTTTAATAATTTCTAAAAGCTGATCACCAACAGTATAAAGCGGGTTTAGTGATGTCATCGGGTCTTGTGGAATAAGAGCAATTTTCCCTCCACGAATTTTTTGCATTTGATGATTATTTTTTAGGAGTAAATTTTCATTGTTGTACAAAATTTCTCCTGATGTAATTCTTGCGTTTTTTGGAATAAGTCCGAGAATACTCATTGCACTCATTGTTTTTCCACAACCGGATTCTCCAACAAGTGAGAGCATTTTACCTTTGTTTAGCGAAAAGCTGACATCATAAAGTGCCTGTCTAAAAATATCTTCGCACTGAAAACCTAAATTCAAATTTTTAACTTCTAAAATTGCCATCAAAAATAATTATATATTTCTTTAGGGAATAAGTAAATAGTAAACTCGGCAGGCTTGAAAAATTTTAGAAATAAGTTATAATATAGACATAGGGAAGAGTGATTAAACTGTACCAGAGTCTAATCACCCTGTCGCTCCTATAAGAACAGATAAGTTAATTTAATCAAAATCTCTAGTACGGCTAGAGATTTTTTTATTAGCTCTCTTGTACTCATTTTTACCTCCTAACTCGCCCTATGTCGCTAATAGTTCGTATGCGGATTGGAGGTTTGGGCGATTTTCCTATATAATCTATTTCTTCGATTTGTCAGCGAGTTCGCTATCAATTCTTAAAAATACTGGGTGAATTTCTTCTTTTGAAATCAATTTCCCAACTTTTAGATTTGTTGTTGTAACATCATCCAATTTTTTAGATATATCGTAAGACAATTGTTTTGCCATATCAGAGGCAATATTTGGACAATATGGATAAATCAATGATGAAATTACACACATAATTTCTAAAACTGTTGAAAGAACTTGACCACATTCAGTCATTTTTTCTTCTTTTGCAAGTGTCCAAGGAGCATTGTCTGTTACAAATTTATTTGTAGCATCAACAATTGAAATGATAGCTTGTGCTGCTTCTTGAATTTCAAAGTGGTTGAAATGATTTTCTACAATTTTAATAGTTCCTAATGCAGTTCTCAAAAGGCTTTCAGCTTCTTTAGAACGGTTAGTTAAAAATTCTTCTTTAATTTCACCATCAAAATATTTTACAAGCATTGAAAGGCTTCTGTTTAACAAGTTGCCCATGCTATTTGCAAGGTGAGCATTAACTTTTTCTTTAAAGTCTAAGTCTGAATAATTTCCATCACGACCGCAAGGAGCTGATGTTGCCATATAATATCTGAATGCGTCAGGATGTTCTAAGTTATAGTGTTCTAGAACAGATGTTGGAGAAACTACGTTACCTAATGATTTTGACATTTTAGTTTCATCTATTGTAATCCAACCGTGAGCAAAAATGTGTTTTGGCAATGGTAAATCTAAAGCCATCAAAATTCCAATCCAGTAAATGCTGTGGAATTTCAAAATATCTTTACCGATTACGTGAACATCAACCGGCCATAATTTTTTAAATTGTTCAGAAGGGTTTTCTGTATCATAACCAATAGCTGTGATGTAGTTTGAAAGTGCATCAATCCAAACATAGATTGATTGTTCTGGGTCATCAAGAACATCAATACCCCAACCTACATTTGCTTTGTTTCTTGAAACAGAAATGTCTTGAATATCTTCCAATTGGTTTAGAACTTCATTTGCTCTGAAACTTGGAACAATGAAATCAGGATGAGATTTGATATGATTCATAATCGCATCTTTATAAGATGATAATTTGAAGAAATAATTTTCTTCTTTTACTACTTCAGGTTTTTTCAAGTGGTCAGGACATAATCCGTCTTCTGTCAAATCTTTTGGATTTAAAAAGCATTCACAACCTGAACAGTATAAACCTTCGTATTCGTGTTTATAAATATCACCTTTTTCAACAAGTTTTTTGAAGATTTTTTGAACAACTTTTTCGTGATCTTCATCTGTTGTACGGATAAATCTATTATAATTAATGTCTAGTGCTTTCCACGCATCTTTAAATTTTTGTGCGTTTTCATCGCATAACTGTTTTGGTGTTTTGCCTTGAGCAGCAGAAGTTTTTTGGATTTTAATTCCGTGTTCATCTGTACCGGTTAAGAAAAACAAATTATCTGTTCTTTGAGAAAAATGTCTTGCAATAATATCTGACAAGATTTTTTCGTATGCGTGTCCAATGTGTGGAGCTCCATTAACATAATCAATTGCGGTAGTTAAATAAAATTTATCCATTTATCATTTCCCTTTTTATTATTTAGTAAATTATATCTAAATCTTAGCACAAACAAGGGGGGGAGTTTATAGATAATATTAGCTTTCTAAAAATAGGCAATTTTTTCAGGCAAAAATACTTTATATATATGTAGGTAAAATATAAAGGAATAGTATTATGTCTGAAAATTGGGTTACAGCTTTGGATGGTTTAGCTGCCGGTGGGGTAATTGATTTTGATGCTCCTGCATATTTGTTAGACCAACCTGCAAGATATGTTGGTCATCCGCAGTTGGCGGAATTACCAATGACAAATATCTCTCTTCTGCCGGAAGGAACAAAGATTAAGCCTTTGCCTAAAGAAGATGAGTTTCAACATTCTGACGGTAATCTTGTTCAAAATCCTAAATGGAAAAAGGTTTTAACAGGTTTGCTTGTTGCTGGTGGTGTTACGGCAGGGGTCGTTGGAATATTATCTCATCGTGGCAAAATTGATTTGTCTAAAATTAAATCTAAAATCAAAATGCCTGAAATGTCAGGTGTAAAAAATGCTGGTAAAACGGTCTTGAATTATATCAAAAAGCCGTTCCAATTTATTGCAAGCAAATTTAAAAAGCCGTAGGTCTTAATTAAATATCTACTCCTTGCATCATATCAACGAGTTGTTTGATTGTACCTTCCATAGTTACGCTATCGGATGTTCTTTGCTGAAGAAAAGCGTTAACTTTTGGCATCATTTGGATTGCAATATCCAGTTTAGGATTAGAGCCTGGTTGGTACATACCTACATCGATTAAATCCTTATTTTCTCTGTACATTGATAATATAGTTCTCAATTTTCCGGCAGCAGCCTTGTGTTCTGGTGAAGCTATAGCACTCATCAAACGGGAAATACTACCCAAAACATCAATCGCCGGATAGTGGTTTGATTCGGCAACTTTTCTTGATAAGAAAATGTGTCCGTCAACAATACCACGCACAATATCTACGATTGGGTCAGAAATATCATCCCCTTCCATAAGTACGGTATATAGTGCAGTGATTGAACCTTTTGGACTGTTACCTGCTCGTTCAAGAACTTTTTGCAACCATGAGAAAATTGAAGGCGGATAACCTTTCATTGTTGGAGGTTCTCCGAGTGATAAACCTACTTCACGTCCTGCCATAGCACAACGAGTTACGGTATCTGTCATCAAGAATACTTTTTTGCCTTGATCTCTAAAATATTCGCAAACGGCAGTTGCTGTGAGTAGTGCTTTTTGACGAATTAGTGGTGGTTGGTCGCCGGTAGAGCATACAAGGAT
>CALAWF010000262.1 GCA_937894665.1 uncultured bacterium
TAAAGATGAATTTACGCAGTATGTTATGCGACAATATTGCCTCTTCCCCTGAGTTCAAACCTGAGAAAAAGAACTCGCTTAGAACCTATTATGCAAAATCTAAAGAGTTACAATCTGTTCCGGGATTTGGAGAAGTTTTGGTTAAATACAATTTTGGTGAAGACATCGACTTCAACAAAGTTAAACAACTAAAAGCTGTCAAATTTGAAGGATTAAAAGGTTTTGCAAGAGTAGCTCTGAAAGCCATTTTACTAATGATATTTCCGCATTAAAATTATAAAAATCCCAACATAAGCGAAAATATCTCTCCCAAACACAATGGCACAAAAATAAAACGACTTTGGAATCGTTGTGAATTTGTGGTATTATCGGAGGGAAGGGGATATATTTAATTATGGATAAGAAGAAGATTATAGGCATTGCTATAATATCAGTAACAATGATTGTTGGTATTGCGTTAAGATTATTATATCTACATACTGATTTATGGTATGATGAAGCATGCTCTTGGTTTACGGCAAAACAGTTATTTCCAATGGGAATAATGGGTAATTTATTAAATTTAGACTTGCAACATACACCTTTATATTTCTTTTTACTCCATCTATGGATAAAACTCTTTGGTGATAGCGAAATCGCAATGAGAAGTCTTTCATTACTATTTGGAATTGGGACTCTTCCATTAGTATTCACTGCGACAAAAAAAATTGCAGATAATAAAACGGCAATATTTGCTCTTGCACTTGCTAGTATATCACCATTATTAGTACTTTTTTCCGTTGAAGTAAGAATGTACCCCATGGTTATATTTTTAGTAATATTATCATTAAATTATCTAATTGATTTTGAAAAAACAAGAGAAACAAAAGCACTTATTAAATTAGGAATAACAAATATCCTAATCCCATACACCTTAGTTGGAGGAATTTTATATAATATTGCACTTTGGGCAACATATTCAACATACTTATATGCGGAAAATAAAAAAGACTTTTTTAAATATCTAAAAGGATTAAGTGCAGAATTGATAGGACTAATTCCTTATTTTGCACTCATTATATACTATGCAAAAATGAGAAGTTTATTTGTAATTTCTCATGAGGGAGCTTTAACATTTTTTCAGGTTGTAGATGTAATAAGAAACTTCTTTGGAGCTACTATTGAAAAAAATATCTATTGGCCTTCACTTGAGCCATATCAAATAACATTTTTATTTGCTCTGCTTGTTGTTGTTCCTTGTGTATATTTTATTTATGGATATATACATGGGGTTAAAAAAGCTGAAGGTTTTTTAAATATCTTATACAAAATATTTTTAACAAGTTTTTGTTTATCATTAGTTTTCTCAATATTTGAGGTAAACGTATTCACTGTTAGATATATTTTATACTTAGTTATTCCTATGTTCATTTTAGCAATAATTGGGTTATTCAAAACATTACCAACAAAACATGTTGAAAGGTTTTTAATTATATTCATTATTGCTTGTGGAATTTTCAATTACGTAAACGCAAAAGAATTTAAAATATTAAAAACATTATCATTTAAAACTGTAAGAATAGAAGCAGACAAACTTAATCTTGGAGTTGATGATGTTATTATTATGCCATTTGGGGCAGATGCACCATATTATTTTAGAGATTTATACTCTCCTAGAGTTTTTGATTTTGATGTTCACAAAGAAATCCGAAACCCGCACAACAATCATTATTACGATTCTGAACAACAAGAAGATATAATCCAACGTCCGGCTATTATAATTTACAATTCGGTGATGAGCAATAAAGTATTTAGCAAAAATTTCTTCGACTATTTTATGAAAAACGTAAATGACTCCGTACCAAGTGGAAGATATGTTCTAATTGCAATGTATGGAACAGATATAAACTTCGTAACAGATATTCAAAGTCTTAGAAATTCAATTTCGGGAGATTATGATGTTCCGGCAAGAAAACTAGAAATTATGTTCAAAAAATACTTGTGCGATGTTAGTGCAATGCTAAATCTTAATTTTGTACCGGTTAAAACATTTAAACAAGATAATTATACATTCTTCTTATACAGAAAAATATAATACTAATCTAATCTAATTTAATTAGAGGTAGAAATATCTAAAGGAATAAGTATAATTAAAAGAGTGAAGAAGATGAAAAAATATCTATTATTTATGCTAATTTGCATAACATCTGTTCAATTTGTTCTGGCAAATAGTGATACTCAAACAGATGATATGTGGAAATGGGTTGCAGAAAATAATTACATTTTTGAAGATGGTATTGTTGGAACAGAAGACATGTATGGATTTACATTCTTGCTCAAATCCTTTAACAAGGGACAATATGAACCTGTTAATGGGAACAAAATTCAATACACATTAAGCCAATATACGCTGGATTGCGGGAAAGGGGCATATAAAATAGGAGTCATTGATTCCTACGGATACCATGGTAACTTTATTTCTGGAGATTACAATAAATACGCAGAATTTCAACCGATAGTTCAAGGAACTGCTGTATCTGCGGTTTATAAAAAACTTTGCAGACCGATTTATTAAAGACATTAAAAAAGGGATTTAAAATAAATTTTAAATCCCTTAAATATTCATTTTGTAGTTGTATTATTATGCAGCTACATCTAATTTTTTACCAACTTCAGGTTCCTTACCTTCTGCTTTTGCATCAGTTTTTGCTTCAGCAGGAGCCTTGTCTGTTTTATCTGTTGGTTTAGCTTCTTTTGGAGCTTCTGCTTTGTCTGCTTTTGCTTCAGCTTCAGGTTTCTTTGCTGAAATTTCTACAGTATCTTTTGCAGGAGTTTTTTCTAGTGGAGCGATTTTAGGTAATTCATTTTTCATAAAATCATCAATTGGCATTTGACGAACACCATTTTTATCTCCAGATAAAGTAACTACTCCATTGTTTTTTGTTGCTGTAACGTTTTCTCCATCTTTAGTTTTGTAACTAATTGTTGTAAACGGTTTAATTGGGGCTTGTTGTTGTACTGCATCTACCATATTACTACTACTTCCTTTCTTTTTTGAGTCTATTTTCGTATTACTTAAATATTGTGAATGTAAAAAATTGCGTTATTTAAACTTTTTTATTAATATTTTGTAACGTTTCTCTTTTTTTCAATAATTGTGCGTGCTTCAAGCGTCCTTTTTGTATTATTTCAAAAGTTAAATTCTTCAATAATTTAATTTTTTCATCAAACATAAAAATTTTATTCTCATTTTCCAAGTCTTTTTTATTTATCAAAAAATGCTTTTTGTTCATGATTTTTGCATATTTTCTTTGAGTACTATAAGCATATTTCTCTGAAATTAAAGCATATCGAATATCTTGCAAATAATCTACTTTATCTTCTATTCCAAATCCTCGTAAGAAATTGGTAATTTTATGCCTCATTCGATTGAGAATATATTTTTTATCTTTCCTCCCCTCAGGAAATTCTCGATTATAAATTACTTCATCATATAATCTATCATACTTCTTTGTATATAAACCAATATTTGCCATTTTTTGGTTTCTTGTGAGGTACTTAGGGTGAAAGAGCTGATCTGCGACATGCTGAAATTCATGTAACAATGTTCCTAGTCTTTCACGATTAATCTTATTCTTAACAGTATCAATGTCAATAGTAGTTTTAGATATTTGTCCAGTAAAATCAGAATACAATATATCACTTCCACCATCAAAAATAGAAGAATTAGGATTTTGTCGAACAGAAAGTTTAACTTTATTTCCCAGAATATTTTTTATAGATTGCTCTACTTGAAAAAATGTTAATCTCTCATTTTTAAATTTTGGAATAATATCCCGATAAAATTTACCAACTATATCACATGCCATCTCCTGTCGATGTTGAACGTTTCCTCTTACATCTTTAAATGGCAATCTAACTGTTGGCGAAAGTTTATTTATTGAAATCATATTTCTTTTAATGCAAAACATCAAAAATTTTGCTAGAATTGTTAAAATAAATAATTAATGTTAACATAGTCGTATGATTGAATTACTAATTTTATATTCTTTGCTAAAACACGATTTGACAATGTATGCAATACACAAAAGGATTTCAGAAAACTTTCAGGCTTTCACAAATCCAAGTTTTGGAGCAATAAAACCGGCTCTTGTTAGACTAGAAAAACGAGGATGTATTCGTTCTTCGAAAATTATGTCTGACGGTGGAAAGTTATCAATCTTCTACACTATTACAAAAGACGGGTTAAAAGAATTAAAAAAACTATTACTTAAACCATTTTCAGCTAACCCGTTACAATTTTTGTCTGATGCAAAGATTAAATTATCCTGTGCATCATTTTTAAGTTCAGATGAAGCCTTAGAATTGTTTGAAGAAATCAAGTCAAATGCGTTCTTACATAAACTTAACGCAGAAAAAACAATGACAGACGAATACAACCCAATTGATTTTTATCAAAGAATGGTTTTAGATAATACAATCTGTGAATACAATAATTTTATCTCAATGATTGAAGGGTTTGAAAAAGGAAATGCCAGCAATAGTAGATAGCGTTCTTGAAGATTCTATAGCTCAAGAACTTGAAATAGAAAAAGGTGATGAAATTCTATCCATAGATGGCTGTAAAATGCAGGATATGATTGATTATAACTTTTATATAAAATCAGAACTCATCACTATTGAAATAAAAAAAACTAATGGAGAAATTGAAGAAATCGAAATAGAAAAAGATTATGATGACGACCTTGGAATAGTTTTTGAAAGTGCAATTTTTGACAAAATCAAACCATGCCTGAATCATTGTCTATTTTGCTTCGTTGACCAACAACCTGAAGGTTTGAGGAATACCTTATACATTAAGGATGATGATTATAGATTGTCATATTTGCAAGGAACATATATTACACTGACAAACCTAAAAGAAGCAGATAAAGACAGAATAAAAAGAATGCACCTTGGACCTTTTTATGTTTCGGTACATACAACAAATCCAGATTTAAGAATCAAAATGCTACGGAACCCTAATGCGGGAAAAGCGTTAGAAAATTTACAATGGTTTAGAAAAAACAAAATTCCATTTCATGCTCAAATCGTTTTATGCCCGGGGCTGAATGATGGAGCAGAACTTGATAGGACATTATCTGATTTAGCAAAACTAAAAACAACGGTGCTTTCGACTGCAATAGTTCCGGTTGGAATTACCCAATTTAGAGAGGACAATGTACTAAAACGAGTTGATAAAAAATGTGCAGAAGAAGTTATCGAAATATCTTCAAAATATAAAAGAGTTTGTTGTTCTGATGAATTCTTCTTACTTGCAGATAAACCAATTCCACCGGCAAAATATTATGGAAATTTCTGTCAATTAGATGATGGTGTTGGCTCTTTGCGAATGACTCTGGATGATTTCAAAAGAAGAGAACTTCCAAAATCTATTTCGAAACCATATAAAATTGCATTTGGCTGTTCTTATGCGGCAAAAAATATGCTACAAGAAGTCGCAAAAAAACTCAATAAGATAAAAAATTTAACAGTTGAAGTATGCCCAGTGAAATCCAATTATTGGGGACAAGATATTACCGTTGCAGGACTAATCACAAGTGATGATTTAATTCGTACGGTTAAAGATGTAGATTGTGATGTTGTAGTAATCCCGACAGTTATGTTAAGACCTTACACTGAAGACTTTTTAGATGGGCATACTCTAACCTATGTAAAAGAACAATCAGGTAAAAATTTCTTTGTTCAAAAAAATATCTATTCAATGCAAGAAGTTGTAGATTTAATTTGGACTTTGTAACTTACAAAAAGACCTCGTGGAGAGGTCTTTTGATTTAATTTTAAAATACTTTTGGTATAAATCTTTTTGTTACTTTTTTAACATATTCCTGATATTTTTCATCTTGAATAAGGTTTCTTTCTTCCGTAACGGCTCTCAAATAATACAAATACAACCAAATACAAATACCTCCCAAGATGACAATTTTTCCCAATACTGAAACATCCCCTAAAACCATAATAGGAATTGTTGTCAAAATAATATAAATCATCTGCATTGAATACTCCGGATGCCTTACAATATTATAAGGGAAACCCGTTTCAATCCCTCTGTTAGTCAAGTTGCCGGATTTTGTACCTAATCTGAGAATAGCTGACAACATACCCAAATGAACCAAAACAACAAGAACATTTAATATAATTCGCAACATAAAATTATCTACCGGAATAGTTGTTCCTGAAACCCTGGAATTAACTTATCTGTTAGGATTAAAAACGGATAATAGCACATTATACAACTTATAATTCCCAACGGGGTTGTATCAACAGTTTTGATTTTATTTTTAAACAAATCAAGTTCTGTAAGGTAACTAAACCCTAAAATAAATGTTATTACCATAACAATCAATTGACGCCACATGTCAAAAGTATCATCTATATATTGAGCAATACCAAAAGATGAACCATTTGCCGTTCCGTATTGAACAGCTTGAGAGAAAAATTCTTTCAAAAAGTCTATATTATACCCCATAGATAAAATATATTTATTACATAAAAGATTTACACATGTATAACCGAAAAACGCTTTAACAAATAGAATAACCAATGCTTGTTTTTCATTTTCTAAAGGTTCAATATTTTTAATCCTTTCATCTACAGACAAACCGAACTTGAATTGTCTTTTTACATAATCTAGAATTGCAACACTTCTAGATTGCAAAATTGATTTAGGTCTGAAGTATAAAAATATTGGAAGTGCTAAGGCTACATAAGCAAGATAATAAACCCCAAGAACTACAATATAATTACAAAAATCATATTCAATCTGTTCATTCAAAGCCGGACAAACAGCTAAACAAAATAGAACAATCCCATAAATCAATATCGAAGATAAATAGTGCCTATACACATCTTTATCGGTTACTTCAATTTTTATATTCTCTTCCATATATCCCCTCTTCTAATACTTCTTATTTTAAAGTTATTCTATCATATTTTAATTGATTGTAAAACTTATTAACTTTGTTTTTGTCTTAAATAACTTTCAACAAATTCATCAAGATCACCGTTCATCACAGCATCAACATTTCCTGTTTCACAACCTGTTCTGTGATCTTTAACCATCTTATACGGGTGAAAAACATAAGAACGAATTTGAGAACCGAAATTAATATCTGCGGTTTCTCCCTTAATATCGGATAATTTCTTTTCGTGTTCGGCTTCTTTTATCGCAAGGAGTTTTGACACAAGTATTTGCATCGCATATTCTTTGTTTTGAAGTTGTGAGCGTTCTTGCTGACATTTAACAACAATTCCGGATGGTTTATGCAAAATTCTCACTGCGGTTTCAACCTTATTGACATTTTGCCCGCCTGCTCCGCCAGATCTCATTGTAGTAATTTCTAAATCATCAGGAGGAATATTTATTGTCTTTTCAAAATCTTCAATAATAGGAGTAACTTCAACGGATGCAAAACTTGTTTGACGCTTGCCATTCGCATTGAATGGGGAAATTCTTACTAATCGATGTACTCCTTTTTCTGCTTTTGAATACCCAAAAGCATATTTCCCAGAAATCTTAATTGTTGCAGACTTAATTCCTGCTTCTTCTCCATCAAGTCTATCTAAAAGTTCAACCTTCCATCCCCTTGATTCAGCCCAACGCATATACATACGGAGAAGCATGCTTGCCCAATCTTGAGCATCTGTACCACCAGCTCCGGAATTGATAGTCAAAATTGCATCAGCACTATCATATTCCCCAGATAACATTTGCTGAAGTTCAAATTTTTCTATTTCTTTTTGAAGATTCTTCACTTCATCATAACTAATGCTAATTAAATCTTTATCACCCAATTCAATTGAAGTTTCTGCATCCTCAATAGTTTGCGACCATTTAGAAAGATTTTCCAAAATTTCTTTTTCTTCTTTTATCTCTTGCCCAATCTTTGTAACTCTAGCGGTATCCGTCCAGATATTTGGATCCTGCATTTTAGATTCAAAAACAGCCAACTCATTCTTTATTTTTTCTGGGTCAAAGACACTCCTTGATTTTTTCAAGGCGTGGTTTTATAACGTTAATTTCTTGTTTCAATTCAGTTTCCATATAAGAAATTTTAGTATAAAAATTTCTCACTTGCAATTAGGTTTAGTATTGCTATAATTAAAAAGGAGAGAGATTTTAAGCGGATGAACGTTTTATTATATCTAAAAAATTTGTATGCAAAAGAAAATTCTTTATTAAACCATATTACTCTATTTGCAATGCTAGGAATTTTTACCGTTTCAACAATGGCATATTTATCAACGATAATTGGAAATATTTATGGTTCATTCTTTGATTTTGCTCCAACAACATCAGTAAAAGCATATTTTCTTCTTGTTTTAGCTCTTATGCTTTTATTTTTATTTATCGGATACATTTATTCTTACATAAATAACTCTTTCAATGGGAAAAATGAACTTCCGGAAGTTTCACTATCAGCATACTCTGCATTTGTTAAAACACTTCCGGTCGTAATAAGTTGGAACATATATGAAGCATTTTTATTTTTAATTGGATTTGTTACAATTCCGGCAACAACAAAACTATTTTACATATACTATTCCATTCTTATTTGCATATTACCATTCATTAATCTTATAAGTGTTGCATTTGCAAAGAATTTCAAATACAGACCATCATTATTTTCATTTATAACAATATTCAGAGTATTGAATCAATCATTAGGAGAAATAATTAAACTTTGTCTGCAGACATTATTATTATCTATAATTCCTGTGGTAATTATATTTTTAATGATTAAATATAGTGCAACGATTTCACACCAAACTTTAAATCTAATAGCAAAACTTGCAAGTTTATGTTTCGCAACTTACTTTATTATGATAATTAAACTTGTATATAGCCAAGGACTTGTCGAAATCGTAAAAGACAAATTCTCTGATATTTAAACTATTTGAATTCTACCATCATCAGTAATATCAACCGGTTTGTCTGATTTAGAGAGAACATCTTTTATACATTTTGTTGCATCAAATGGATATTTTTCAATAATTCTATCCGGCTGATTAAGAACTTTAAATCCATCATTTCCCATTGCACAATAATCATTTATTATTGTACTGTAATATTTATCACTTCTTGGATTAGATATATCTATAGGAATTTCTTTTCCATTTTTATCTACATAAGATAAGGATTTTAAATGTCCATTTTTAGAAACAGTATATCTTAAACCTGAAGCATAAAAAATTCCAGGTTTGTTAGCAATATTTGTAAAAGATTTTGATGCAAGTTTAAAAGCCTCAACAAGTTCTTTTTCCGAATAGTTAACCTTATATAAATTATTTTTAAACGGCATAATATCCGCTAAAATTCTTGTATCGACCTTCCCTTTTTCAAAGTATCCACGAACATTTGAAGATGGAAGAATTGCAATATCTGCATCCATATCTTTTCGCATACAATCAGCAATAAAATAAGCATGTGGATTAGGTTCAATCAAATCATGACTTAACGGACCCGGAGCTTCATTGATATAACCATAAGTAGTTCTAGCACCAAAAACTTTGTCAAACAAATATTTTATTGGAGCATAGCGTTTAAAATCATGTGTATTACCGATATTATTTTGAACTTTTTTAATTATGCCATTTGAATCAAATTCAAGATTTAAAATTCCAAAGTTTTTACCATCTCTACCGGCTTGGGTAATAATTACAGGTTCTCCTGATTTTGAATAGAAAAGATTTTCACCCTCTTTAACATCAAATAGGAGATCGTGTGAATGACCTCCCAAAATTACATCTATCCCTTGTGTTTGATTTGCAACAATTTTATCTACAGTATAACCTAAATGAGAAAGTAGAATAATTTTATTAATGCCTTGTTTTTGAAGTTTATTGGCTTCTTTTTGGATGTCTTCAACGGTTTCTCGAACCTTGTCAACTGAAATTTCTTTTTGAATAGAACCTTCTTTTGACCTTTTGAACAAATCTATCGGAGTTGTACCAATAATCCCGTATTTATGCCCGTTATGTTCTTCTACTGAAGATGAAGTAACTTTGTTATACCACGGACTCATAGGATTTATCTTTATATTCGTAGATAGCAAATTATAACTCACCTGAGGTAAAATGGTACTAATTTTGTCCTGCATATCAAATTCATGATTTCCGATAGCAGAAGAGGTTATTCCTAACTTTTTCTGGAACATAACCGCCAATTGATTAGTCTTAAAATCTTCCCCAATCATAATATCACCTGATGAAAGTTTTAAAGTATCAACATCAGGTTTATTCTTATTACGAGCATCAAAAGCATTTGCTGCCGTAACCGTTCTCTCCATATTTATTGACTTTCCATGAAAATCATTAATGTAAAAGATACTTGTCTTCACATTATTCGTTGGTCTGTCAATTGAATTTATCATCTTGAGTATCCCTTTAGCATGAAAACACATCAAGATTTTTTTTGATAGTTTAAGTGAAATTTATTTACAAATTTTAAAACTTCATAATTTGAATTTTCCAATATTTTGAAAGTTCATCATAAATTTCATTAATATTATTTACAACTTCAATCAAAACAACTCCATAATTCAAACATTTGTAATCACCCATATCATGTAAGCCCAATCGAGTTTTTATACTACATCCATATTTTGTTAAAATCTCCTGCAATTTTAGAGAATCATCATGCCTATTTTTTAAAGGAATACCAATAATTGTTGTCATATTTTCCTCACTTTCACAACATGATAAAAAATATAAACAAAAAAAATAATACCCTCATCGGGTACTATCTTTTTGTTTAAAATAGATTGCGACAACTTATTCTATATCAAGGTTGTCTGTAGCTTGAAGCTGTTTTTTCTTGATGTTGTGCATTACAGCATCTACTAACAACTCGTAAGATTTCATACTTTCAATGTTTGGAAATTCTTCTTTGAGTTGGGTTCTGACCATTGCTTCTAGCTCTTGTTCGTCAGAAAGGGATTTTAGATTATCCACACCACTTATTGCTTCTAAATAATCTGTAGTGCTTTTGTCTAATTTATTTTTATTTGAAAACGAAAGCCAACGCAATCTCGGACTAACATTATCTTTTAATTGTTTTACTAATTTTAAGTTTTTTATTCGGTCAAACATTGCGTTACCTCTTTACTTTTACCTTCTTGTACTATTTCAAAATATCCTGAAAAAAATTAATTGACTTTTTTCCTTTTGTTATTTACAAATGTTTACAATTAACTAAATTTTGCTAAAATCTGTTAAGTGTTCATATTTGCTTTTTAACAATGATAACAAGGCTATTCTGTTGTTTTTAACATTTTCATCCTTGTCCATTACAAGAACATCTTCAAAGAATTTTGAAACATTATCATTCAATGCTTCCAATTCTTCTAAATATGCTTTGTAGTCAACATTTTCGTCAACGTTATTTATGGCATTATACAATGTTTTCTCAATTGGTTCAACAAAGTATTTTTCGTTAACATTTCCACCTACAGAATCTTTTAAGATTCTTATTACTCTGTTTGCATTTTCTATAAGTTGAGGAGCATTCATTTGGCTAACAACTTGAACTCTTTGCACATAATCTGCAATATCTTTCAATGGATTTTTCTTAGAGCATGCTTCTAAAACATTTTTGCTATATTTATCAGCCAAGAAAATAATCATTCTTTGAACAAAGAATTCATTAACTTCTTCGGCACAATCTCTTTGAACCGGCAAAAGTTTTAGAGCTTCTTTTATATATTTATCAATGTCAATTTTTAAATTACCGTCCAAAATTGTCTTGATAACCCCAAGAGCAGCACGACGAACACCCAATGGGTCAGATGAACCGGTAGGTTTTTTACCTGCAGCAAATACGGCACAAACAGTATCAATCTTATCTGCAATACCAACAATTTGACCTTCAATACCCTTTGCAGTTTCGCTTTCTGCATTCAATGGGAAGTAGTGTTCTTTAATACCTTGAACAACTTTTGCATCTTCTCCAGAAACTCTGGCGTAATCAGCACCGATAAATCCTTGAAGTTCTGTAAATTCAAATACCAAGTTTGTTGTCAAATCAGCTTTACATAATAAAGCGGTTCTTTCAACATCTTTAGTCGGAACATTCAAATCTCCAGCTATTGCATTTGATAACTTGATAAGCCTTTGAGTTTTATCATACATTGAACCCATACCTTTTTGGAAAGTTACACCTTTAAGAGCTTCAACATAATCAACTAAAGGCTTTTTAGTATCTTCTTTGAAGAAGAATACGGCATCATCAAGTCTAGCTTTAATTACTCTAACGTTACCGGCTTTGATGTTCTTGAATTCATTTCCAATATAATTTGTCATCGTGATAAATTTATTAATCAATTTACCGTCTTTGTGAAGAGCAAAATATCTTTGATGAACTGCCATAACTGTTACAGTAACTTCTTCCGGAATATCCAAATATACCGGATCAAATTCGCAAACGGCAGGAACAGGATACTCAGTAATAAATGTAACTTCTTCTAACAAATCATCTGTGTAATAAGGAACAGCACCAAGTTTGGCAGCTTCTTCTTTTGCCTTTTCAACAATAATTTGTTTTCTTTCTTCTTGGTCAACGATTACGTGAGCTTTTCTCATTTCTTCAATATAATTATCAGGATGTTTGATTAGAATATCCTGAGTAGAGAATCGATGACCTCTAGAGTGATTAGAAGATTCCTTATCGATAATTTTAATTTTAACTTCATTTTCATCTAAAATTGAAACAATCCATTTGATAGGACGAGAAAATTTTTCATCGTTATAGCCCCATCTCATAAAGTGAGAACCTTGGAGTTTCATAAATATTGATGGAACATTTTCTTGTAAAAGTTCTGCAATAGGTTTTCCTTTGATAACGATTTTTGCGTGAACATAATTATCTTCAATATACAAATCTTCTTTAGAAAGATTATTTTTTCTTGCAAAACCTTCACCAGCTTTTGTCAAATTTCCATTTTCATCAAAAGCAACTTTTGCGATAGGTCCTTTGATAATTTTTTCTTCATCATCAGTTTTATTTTCCAAACCTTCAACAATAACAGCTAAACGACGAGGAGTAGCATAAACTTTCACGTCTGAAAACTTAACTTTGTTATCACTTAAAAATGAAGAAAATCCTTTGTGTAATTGTTCAATTGCACTAGGAATAAACTTATATGGTAATTCTTCTGTTCCAACTTCTAATAAATATTTACTCATTTTTCGTCCTTATTTTCTCTTATATCCTTACGAGAATTATATAAAAAGCAAAGATTTATGTAAAGTAGCTCCAGTTTTTGCAAAAGATTAGAACTCATTATATTTTAATAACAGATTATATCTGAACTATTTTCCTCTTTTTTAATTCCTTTTCCCTTTTAATAATAAATAGCAAATTTAAAAATTTACCGTTTTTAAATAAAACTACAAGTGTAAAATAGGAGTTAATATCAATATATGAAAACAGAAATTTTAAAAAGTCTTTATAGTGCTAAACATAATTGTAAATTGAGTTTGAAAAGAACCCAATATGATGATTCTTCAGTTTTGTCGTTAATTAAACATCAAAACGGAGTTGAAACTCCGATATTACAAAAAACATACGACTTTCTTCCAAATGGAAGTGCATTAGTTACAAGATTTTCAAAAGATGGGGATGAATTTGTTCCATCTACAACAATTATTCTTGAAAATAATAGAGTTAGAGATTTTTTAATCCATAAAAGTAATGGGGATAATATTTGTGCATCAATGACGAATGGAAAAGTTCATTCTGCAACCATTGATGAAAAAATTATGATGAATGGAAGTGGAATTACTAAAGAGGGTATAACCCCTATGGCTCAAAGATTTTTGAAACTTATTGAGAAATTTATACCGAAAAGTCTTAATTAAAAATTTTAATCTTGTTTTGTGAAAACCCAAAGACCTTTGCTATTAGTCGTTGTTATGACTTTTCTTGTTGCGTTTTTGGGTTTTTCTTTTTGCGGAAGCTCCTCTTTTTTTTTTGAGTTTGAGCAATTTGATTTTTATTTTCTTTCATTGAATTGAATGCACTCGCCATAAGAGTTGAGGTGTAAACAGGAGTAGTATGAGCGTAATCAAAGATAATAACGCCATTTGCATTCATTTTTCTTGTTTCGTAAATTTGTCTAATCAAATCTTCAGAAGCTCCGCCCATAAATGTTACAAATAATCCGGCATAAAGATCTGTTCTTGGAGATTTTACTCTCATTACATCGTTCATCATTGAGGCTAACATTTTAGAATCATATGTTAAAAATAAAGGTGTAAAGCCATCAATATAATCGTTTGAAGACCAAGTTCTCCAATCTTGTTGTTTTGAAGCTAACGCTGATGCTATATCAGGGAATATAACAGCACTGATATAAACATGTTCTTGTTTTCCCAACTTACCAATTTTTTGAACAAAATTAGTTACATTACTTCTTCTATATTGATTCCAATCGTACCATTGAACATCTGAAACAGTTAAGGTTTGAGGGTCAACACCATACATTTGTTTAAATTCATTTCTTGCATAGTCTGTAAAACCCCACGCTCCCATATCGTTTCCTGCCGTTGCATTTGGGTATCTGATATAATCAAGATTTATACCGTCAGGTCTATATGTGGTAATTATTTCTTTAATCAGCTCTTCCAAAAATTCTTGAACTTCAGGATTGGCAGGATCTAAAAAATATCCGTTATGTTCTGATAAGGATTTTGTTGGACGAGAAGAATTAGCATATTGTTTCGTTTTATTTCCCCAGTCGGGTCTTACGGAAAGAATACTTGAAGGATTAGATTCAGGAGATTGATTTCCAACATAGAAAGATTGGAACCAAGTGTGAACTTTTATACCTCTTTTATGTGCTTCTTTTATCCAAACATCTAGAGGATCAAATCCTTGAAAAATTTCATTTTGAACAGTAAATCCGTACTTATTCATAACTTGACTCGGGAAAATTGTTTTTCCGTGGAAATATGTTTCAAGAAACACACTGTTAAACCCGTTTGCTTTCAAATTGTCCAAAGTTGCAATAATCTGTTCTCTGCTTGTTTCTGTCGGTCTAATCCAAACCCCTTTTAATTCAGAATCAATATAAGGAAGGCTTGTTTTTATTGCCATATTTGCTTCATCAATTGCTTCTTGAGTGTATTGTTTTAAGACAACACTATTTCTAGTTTCATTTTCTGCAATTTTCAAATAATTTTCAGCAACTTGAATATGATTTTCTGCAAGTTTAGAATTATAATTCAACATTCTATTTTTGTAATAATCAATCATGGATTGAGCTTCAAAAATCTTAGATTTTGCCTCATATGAAAAACTATCAGATGTTGTATAAACGGTTATAGTCCTATTTTCAGTATCTACATAAACTTTTGAACCAACAGTTACATTTTGAGTAATCCAATTTTTAGCAACACCATGCCCACTGATTACAAGACCGTTAGCCGGAATTGTTGAATCTGCACCACTTAAGGAAGTAACAATATTCCCTGTTACAATAGCTTCTGTTCCAAATTCATTTGTCCCTGTATGAATTCCAAAATTAGGAGTATAAATGATTAACTTATTTGCCCCTCTACCTCCCGGATAATAGGAAGCAGACAAAACAGGGTCAATTGAATCAACTTTGGCAGAAGATTGTTTAAAAACGACCTCTGACTGATTTAGAGTTAACGGTTCAAACGCAACACCACTAGGAGCTACGAAAGTCGCTTCTTCAGCGTTTACACTAATCATCGTTAAACATAGTCCTAT
>CALAWF010000263.1 GCA_937894665.1 uncultured bacterium
GCCTTTTTGAGTGTGGATATGGACAACTGTTGGCTTTTTAGTATCTTTTACTTGTTGGAAAGTTTCTATTAGTTTTTCAACATTGTTGCCTTCTTCAACATAATAGTAGTCAAATCCCATTGCTTTGAATATATTATCTTGTGCTTGTCCATTAGTTTTTCGAAGTTGTGCCAAACTATTATAAATTCCGCCTTCAACCGGTGCAATTGCCATGTTATTGTCGTTAACAATAATAATCATGTTGGAATTTAAAACAGCTGCATTACTCAAACCTTCCAAGGCTTCTCCTCCTGAAAGAGAACCATCTCCAATAAGAGCTATAACATTGTATTTTTCACCTTTTAAATCTCTAGCTTTTGCAAGTCCTGTTGAAAGACTTAGAGATGTAGAAGTGTGTCCGAGTATAAAGTTGTCGTGTTCACTTTCTTTTGGGTTGGAATATCCTGTGATTTCAGGATGAGCAAGTGGATTAACAAAAGCATCTTTTCTTCCTGTTAAAATTTTGTGAGGATAAATTTGGTGTGAAACATCGTAAACGATTTTATCCTTTGGAGAATTGAACACATAATGAAGTGCAATTGTTGCTTCTACTATTCCTAAATCCGGTCCAAGGTGTCCGCCGATTGTATCAACTTTATTTATTATCGCAGTTCTAATATCTCCTGCAAGGGTGTTCATCTCAGGAATTGTAAGATTTTTTACATCCTGTGGCGAATTTACTTTGTCAAATACTTCCGAATATTTTTGCTGGGCAAATGTTAGGTTTGAACTACTTAAAAATAACAAAGCAGTTGCCATAATTAGCCATTTCTTTTTCATTTTTCCTCCCTCCATATTATTATTTTATTATAAAACTTGATAGCAACTATCAGTCAAGAGAACTAGATTGTAAATTTTTCTAAATATTTATTGGTTTTTAGCAAAAAAATATTTAGTCTGATTTACTATTAAAGTATAAGAATAAAGGAAAATTATGTTAGTTCAAAAAGTTACATTCACCCCTGTTGATAGAAATTTGTTAACATCCAGAAATAATGCTAAAAATACTTCGCCAATAAATGTAGAATCCCCTAAATATTCCAAAATTGATTATTCAAAATTAGGAATAATTTCATTTTGTGGGATAAATCCGAAAAAAATAAATCTTGATATTGAAAAGTCAAAATTGTTGCGACAAATTACCGAACTTTTACAAACAGAAGAGCCGGATTTGGATACTGCTGAATTGACGATGAAAGTTATGCGTAGAGTAATGAATTTTTTTAGAGAGTCGATGAAAAGACAAACAAAAATATTAGAGGAGGCTGAAAAACTAGCCGATAATAAAGTTTTAAATCCTCAGCAAAAACTTGAAGAAATTCAAAAATTACAAAAAAAATTAACTCAAACTTCAAAGTTTAAATACAATCCAGATGGACCTAAAAATAAAAAGCAAGTAGCTGAAAATATTGATTATCAATTGTTAAACAAATTAAAATCCGCCGTTGTTGAAGATGATTTCAATTTGGGTAAAGTTTTAACAGATTATTATAGTGGATTAAAAAATATTACAAAAATTGAGGATTTGAAAAAACAATATCCAAAAATTAAAACTCCAACATCTCCTCAAGAAGTTATTGCAAATAAAATTGAGAGTGTTTTAACTCGTGATTTTTATGAAGGTTTGGCGGATAATATGGATTCAGTAGAAGAAGCTAGTGAATATTGTGTAAAACCTGTTGGGGCATTAGTTTATGATATTGCAATGAAACATAAAGTGGATCCGATAAAATTATTTGATGCGGTTTTCCCTCATACAGCAGTCAGCATTTTTGAAAGATATGAAAAAGTTGCGACAAGTGGAATGTCCTCAATTCCTGAAGTTCGAAAGGTTAAAACTCCACAAGTCAGTGATTTAGATTTGAAACTTTTGAATGTTGATTTTGATGATTTTGTAACATCCACAGTTCGAAAACATTATCTTGAAGGTCAAAAGTTGAATGAAATTACGTATGAAAAAGACGGAGTTTCTATTCCTCTATCTGATTTGAGAGGTTCTGAATACAAGTTTGAAAAAATGCCGGAAAAAGTTCGTTCATTTGTGAAAACTGGTGAAACTCTTGATTATGCACAAAAAGATTATGATAATTTTGACATGAAGCAATTCAAAGCCAGATTGGATTTCTTTGCGAATGCAGAATTAAGTGAAAATGAAGAAATTTTGGGCAAAATTATTGATTTTGATAGTTGCGATTTTACGCCGGAAGATATGAAATTTTTATCAAAATTTTTGAGAGAATTAGATTCTGTTCGTGAAGGTAAAAAATCTATGGCAGAAGCTGTTGAATCTATTAAAGAACAAGATTTAGCTCCAAAAGGAACAAATAAATTAAACGAAATCGCAAGACAAAAAGCAGAAGAAGATATAAAAATTAAGCAAAAAGCTACCGCAGAATTAAAAGGAATAAAAAGAGATTTTGATAGTGCGATGAACATTCTTTATCAAAATAATTTGGCGGATTTGGCAAACTCTTGTGCTGATTACCGACCAAAATCTATAGATGCTTGTGAAGATGCAAAATATTTGATTTCTTTGATAAATAAAAATATTGATAATGACACAAAAGTTTTGAATAGAAAATCTGTAGAACAAAGTGTAATGCGTTGGGATACATATAATTTATACAAAAAAAGTGGTAAAGCAAGTGATAAGGCTTTAGCGAAGGCTGAAACTTTTGCAATGAAAACTGATGGGACAATTGATATTGACAAAGCCGGACAATACTTATTGAACTCTCAAGTTGTAAAAATTTATCCGGAGAGTGTAAAATATTCAGAATATCCGGAGGTTTTGGATAAAGTTATAGAAAAAACTGCATCCCAAGATGAAGCAGTCAGATACTTGTGCAAATACGAAGATTATGCAAATTTATCTCAAGAAAATAAGGCTCAACTTTCAAATTTTATGGACTTGTTTGACCAAAAAAATTCTGTTGATAAAGCAATTTTGAAAGCTATAATTGAACAAGATTATTTGAATGTTGATACTCCAGTTCAAATTAAAACTGCAGGGGCAGAACCTATAACTGCAACATTTAGTGCAAAAGCCAAAAAGGCGATTGCTGATAAATATAAGTATCCGATTTGCGTATCTTATCTTAGAGGTTTTGAAGATGCTTTGAATAATTTTGCAAGAGAATGGGGTTCTTCCGGAATTAAAAAGACAGGAAAAAATAATAACACTTTGAGATATAAAATGGAATTAAAAATTGCCGGAGAGGATGATAGATTATTCTCAAGCAATAATGATTACTATTTTGATGTCTTTTCAGATAAGGGTTTCCACTAGAAATAACTTCAAATATCTTACGAAAATAAATATTAGCCGGTTGGATAATTGTTCAGGTGGTTAAAAAATAGTACTATTCTCATATACTTACTTAACTTATTCAAAAATATGATTGATATTGAAGGAAAAGAACATTTATTAGATGCAATTTTTGAGTATTGCGAAGATATAATTACAGTAAAAGATTTGGATTTGAATTATATCGCATATAATAAAGCGTTTTTGAAGTCTGTTATTGAAGGGGATGAAAATACTCAGATTATTGGAAAATCTGTTTATGATCTTTTTCAAGATTCAGGAAGTGCTAAAATTGTTATAAATAATGCACAAAAAGCAATTTCTGAATTAGAAACAAACTGTTATACTTTCCGTCATAGAATTCACGGTGTAAATAAAATAATGAAACAAACAACGACTCCAATTGTAAGAGATGGAGTTGTTTGTGGTGTTTTATCTGTTTCTCGGGATGTTACAAGAGAAGAAAATTTAAAAACAAGATTATTGGAAAAGAATTATCAATTAAATACTCTGCTTGAAAATTTACCTGTTCTTGTATGGATGAAAGATATTAATAGAAATCTAGTTGTTGCAAATAATGAATCTCGGGATTTTGTATTGAATGGCGTTGATCATTATTCTGATGGCGTTACAATCAATATGGAAGAAGCTCTTTCTGAAGTTGATAATGAAGATAATTATGTTTTGCAAAATAAGAAACATTTGCGAAAAGCAAAAGTTGCAATTGATAATGATGGCAAACAACATTGGTATAGAATTCATAAAGCTCCAATCATGATGCCGAATAATGAAGTAGGAGGATTGGTAACAATTGCAAAAAATATTGATGCGGATAAGCGATTAGAGCATCAACGAGATTTGTTTTTAGCAACGTTATCTCATGATTTGAAAAATCCTTTACAAGCTCAAATTAGTTCTCTTGAGATGTTATATCGTGAGTATTATGGGAAAATTGATGAAGGGCATCAAGAAATTATGGAATTAGTTATAGAATCTGCTAAATATATGAAAGATATGCTCTGTACTTTACTAAAAACTTGCAAACAAAATAGTGGGATTATTCAACTTGTTTATTCTCGATTTGATATTATTGCATTGATGAATAAATCAATAAAAGAGGTTAGGGATTTAGGTAAAGTTAAAAATGTCGAAATTCGGTTTAACTCTCAATTGAAAAATAATGAAAATATGATGTATGCAGATGAAAACCAATTGCGTCGTGTGATAGGTAATATGCTCAATAATGCTATAAATTATGCGTTTGAAAATAGTGTTGTGAATATTTTTATAGGACAAGAAAATGGTTTTTACATAATTGATTTTAATAATGAGAGTGAAGAAATTTCAGAAGAATTAAAAGTAAATATTTTTGATAAATATGTATGTGGAAATCCTTTAGAATCAAATAGCGGTGTTGGTTTAGGTTTATATTTTTGTCGCAAAATTTTGGAAGCTCATGATGGAACTATAAGTTTGAATAACAATGGAACTCAAAATACTTTTTCTGTAAAAATTCCAATTTTGAATGAAGATTCTGCATTAATAACAGAAGTAGCATTATAAATTTTTTAAGTTATGTAAAAAGACGGTTCAACTCTCGAAACTATTGATATAATTGCTTTATGATATGATATGATATGATATGATATGATATGATATGATATGGCAAAATATTCTTAATTTTTGTTAAATTTTTCATTCCTATTGAAAAATCTTAAATTTGCGTAACTATTACTATTATAGCTAATTCAGCAAAAATGGAAATGATTTACCCTGTAAAAAATAGTCTAATTTTTTTGAAAAATTCCTATGTTTTATTTATAATCTGAATATAAGAAGACTGGAATAAGAGGAAGTTATGAAGAATAATAATAAAAGAGTCAAACTTGTTGCAATTTCTGTTGCGATGATGTTGAGTGCCCAATGTGCTATGGCTGATAGTGCAGCAATTAATGTTTCCAATTCTGGAGATTTAAAATCTGTTCTAAAGCAATCTACAGCAATTGATTATGTGCAATTGACCAAAAATTCAATAAAATCAGAGGAATCTATAAAACTTGGTGCTTGGATTTCAGAAGGTAGGTATGCAAAATCTATCACTATTGATGGTGGAAATTCTAATTTAGATTCCAATGGTTTATCTTTGGGTATTACTCCTAATGCGGCTCTTTTTGATATTCAGCCAGGAACGGAGTTAAGTATTAGAAACACTCTTATCAAGGATGTTAATTCTTACAAATGGGGCGGGGCTATCTATAATGAAGGAACTTTGAATGCTGAAAATATGTCTTTCTATAATAACGGTTCTCCTTTGAGTGGTGCTATTGCAAATATGAGTCTTGCTACTTTGAATGGCAATATGAAGTTTACATCTAATCGTTCTTCTGGTAATGGTGGTGCAATTTTTAATATTGGAACTTTAAATATTGTTTCTGGGACAGGTCATTCTATAGATTTTAGCCAAAATAAGGCTTCTAGTTATGGTGGTGCTATTTACAACGGAAAAGGCTCTATAACTCTCCCTAATGATTCAAGATTTAAAGATTCTGTTGGTCGTATAACTTTTGATAGTAATAGTACTTACAACTTTGAAAATAACTCTGCTGTATCTGGTGGAGCAATTTATAATGAAGCAATTATGACAATTACCGGAAAGGTGGATTTTAAAGGCAATAAGGCTGACAATAATGGTGGTGCTATTTATAATAATTCCGGTAATTTGAACTTGATTGGAACTCGTGATTCTGATGGGAATGCATCTATCGTTTTTGATGGTAATACTGCCGGTTTAAATGCTGATGGCACTGGTAAAACTAATGATCAGTATAAAGGTGGGGCATTGTATGTTGAGGGCGAAAATTCTTCTCCTGCATATGTAAATATTATTTCAACAGATTTTAAAAACAATAAAGTAAATACTCATGGTGGTGCTGTTTACTTTGATAAAAGAGTCGATTTCAATATTGAAAATTCTCATTTTTCAGATAATGGGACTGTCGGCAAGCCCGGAACAGAAGATGGATGGGGTGGTGCTATTGGTTTAGGTAATAAGGGATATATTGCTGGTTTTATAAATAATTCTGTTTTTGAAAGAAATTATTCTACTGATTCCGGTGGTGTAATGGCATCAAATACCGGAGTAACGATTGTTAACTCTCAGTTTTATAATAATAAAGCAAAATATTCTGCAGGTGCCGTTTCTTACAATCCTCAAGGAAAATATGGTACAGATGAGTATTTAAAGTTAATTGCAGATGGTGGAGATACAATTTTCGGCGGAAACTATGTTGAAGGTGGAACTGCTACATACAAATGGAAGAATAACAATGGCGTAAGCCAAGTTTCTTCTTATGATATTCCTAAATCTCAAGAAGGTATTTATATTGGTAATTATTCAAATAATAGCCGTGGAGATGATGGAAATGATAGTACTGTATATTTCAATGCCGGAAATTCCGGAAGTTTGATTTTTAATGATATTGTTAACGCTTATGGCGATTCTTTAGATGATGTTCATGGTGCTAATAAGCGTAAACCCGAAAATGCAAATCATAACATTCAATTAAACGCTTCAAGAGTTGAGTATGGCAGATTAGAATCAACTTCAAGCAATTCTAATACTAGTTTTGCACCAACAAATGGTATGATAATTTTCAATAACACTGTTAAGGGTGCAAATTTAGTTCTTCATAATGGAACATTGGCTTTTCGTAAAGAAAATAGTTTAGATGGTTATGTTAGTTCTTTGGATAAATATTTTTCTGATGGTGCTAAAATTACTCTTAAAGGCGGAACTTTAGATTTAGCAAATAATCATATTGAAACAGAAACAGAATTTAATCCTGATAAAATTGATGTTTTAGGTGATGCTAATTTAAGGTTGGATTTAACTATTTCTGTAGATTCAAATGGAGAATTAACCGGAGCTATTGATAGAATTGGTTCGAATATAATGTCTTCCAATTCAAATGGGAAATTAACTATTGATAAGATTTCTTTTGGTGATTCAAAAATTACAATTGAAAATCCAGAAAATTTACTTGGTAAATATAAAGATTTTCAATTTGCTAATTCAAATATGGTTGCAACGGAATTACAAAATAGTTTATCGACAATTATTACAAGTAATGCCGGATATAAATTAGATATTACAGGGGTTGGAGATGGCGAAACTAAAAATGCATTAAGAGTTACTCAAGTTGTTGATGCCGGAGGTTTGCCTGTTGCCGTTTCTCTAGGACAAGATAGTGAAATTGCCAATGCAAGAACATATGTGTATAATGCAACAGAAGATGAAACTATTGGTGGTACAAATAAATGGGAAAAAGGTTATCATATTTATAAAGAGGATACCCCTGCTTCTCGTTCGACTTCAAATATTTTAAAAGGTAATGTTCTTCAAATCAATGGTAATGGCAAAAATATTATTGCATCTGATGCAGCTGTCGGTATTGCGTTAGGGAATCAACAAGAATTAACAATTAATGATGTTAAAAAGGCGGATGGTTCCGGTTGGAAAGGTTTTAATTCTGCAATTATTAATAAAGGTGGGGTTGTAAATTTAAACAATTCAATTTTTAGTGATAATAATTCTGATTCTGCTAAATATTATGATATTCCAGATTCTTCTGGTAATAAACAAGAGTATCAAAAAGATGCTAATGGTGGTGCTGTCTTAAATGCTGCTGGAACTTTGAATATTACCAATACAACTTTCAAAAACAATTCTGCGACTGGTTTTGGAGGTGCAATTTATAATGCAAAAGATGCAATTGCAAATATTACTGCAACAGATTCTAATACCGTAGAATTTACAGGTAACAATGCAACAAAAGGTAAGGATATTTACAACGCAGGGTTTTTGAATTTGGTTACATCTGCCGATGGTAAAATTGTTTTCAATGGTGGTATTTCCGGAGATTCTAATGCTTTTGGAAATATGAATATCGGTACTGATTCTGCCCAAAACTTAGGTAGTATCGTTATGAATAGTACTATTGCTTATCAAAATGTAAATCTAAATAGCGGTACTTTACAAATCGGTACAAATGGGGCATTTAGTAGTGCAAATTTGAATTTTAACGGTGGAACTTTAAATACGCAAAATAATCAAATTGATAACTTAAAGGTTAATGAATTGAATATTAATTCAACTTCAAACTTCTTATTTGATGTTGATTTGAGAGCAGATAACCGTTCTGATAAAATTACTTTTAACTCAATTAATCAAGCTACAAATGCAACGTTAAATGTTGGTCAAATTTATATTACAAATACTAATCTTTCAAAGAATTCATATCATTCAAATTTCTTGGATGGAATTGATGCTGATAAGGTAAACTCTTATTATGCCGGACCAACAATTACTACTGTGGGAGATTCTATCTATTCAATTACAGTAAAAAATAATATAATTTCAATAACAAAACAAGGATCTTCTGGAGGCTTTGTTGTCGATGTAGTTGATGAAAATATTAACGGGCACCAAGTTGTTCCTGAAGATGAGAATGTCGGTTATTGGACAGGCAAGGGCAATGCTCTTCAAGGTGGTAGTTTTTCTATCTATGGTAATGGTTCTGATGTTGTAAATTCAGAACATAATATATTAGGTATTGCTGTTGGATATGATTCTCAACAACATCCTCAAGAACTACGTATTACAAATGTAGGTTCTTATAGTGGATTTAATAGTGCTGTTATTAACAATGGCGGTTCAATAGTTGCAAGCGGTACTACTTTTGAAAATAACAACGCATCAACCGTAGATGGCAATTCCGGCAATGGTGGTGTTATCCAAAATAATTCAGGAACTGTTACTGTTACCGTTAGTACTAATAATGGAACATCCTTTAAAAATAACACTGCTACTGATTTAGGTGGTGCAATATACAACAAAGGAATTTTGAAATTAGATACTGCAATTGGTGGTGAAATTTCATTTAGCGGTAACGAAGCAAATGGAGTTGCTAATGATATTTATACCGAAGATACTCTGAGCATATTGGGTTCCGGTACGGTTCAATTAGATGGCGGTATTGCGGGGTGCGGTTCGATTACTTCATCTACAAATTCACTTATTCTAAACGGAGATAACTCAAATTATACTGGTTCATTTACACAAACTGACGGAACTACAACTGTTGGAAAAGCTGCAAAATTCTTTGAAGGTTCTTCAAAAATCAGTGGTGGTCAGTTGAATTGGAATACAAACAATGATTTGAAAAAAGGTTCTTTGATTGTTGAGTCTGCTAAGTTGGTTGTTGGTAATGGTACAGATAATGCTCAATTATCTATAAAAGGTAATAGTGATATTGCTAATGCAACCGTAACTATTAACGATAATGCTAATTTGAACCTTGTTGGTAAAACAATGACTATTGGGGATATTTCTGGTAACGGTACATTAACTGCTGACGGAGCAAAATTGACTTATAACAACGAATCAAAATTGACAAATAAATTTGTTTCTAAAAATAATTCAACCGTTACGGTAAATGGAACTGATAATTCTAATGTTGATAGTATTATTGGTACAATTGTTGGTGGTTCAAATTCCGGTTTAACTTTGAATTTAGAAGATTTAACAACTACTAAAAACATTAGTCTTAACTTGATTTCCGAAGAAGCTGGTGCAGATATTTCAAACTTGAATACATCTGGTGATGTTACTATTTCTAGAAACCTTACTAATAATGTCGGAACTGTTACAAATAGTGGTAATTTAACTTTATTAGGAACTACCGAAAATAATTCAGAGTTAGTAAATAATGCAAATTCAATTTTAAATATAAATGGTGAATTTACAGGCAATCAAACGGCTACAATTACAAATAATGGAACTATTAATGTAAATGGAAATTCTTCTGGGTTTGTTGGAAAGTTAGATTCTTATGGTGATGTTATCGTAGGTAATTCAAGTAATTTATTCGGAGGAGAAAAGAATATCCATACCGGAACTTTAACTATAAACTCAGGTTCAATTGGATATCGCGATGTTGTGTTAGGTTCCGGAACTCAAGGTGCAAAATTAATTCATACTATATCCGATGATTCAACAGGTAATGTAATAAAAGACAGTGTCTTTAAATTTGCGGAAGGAACTTCTAATTCAGAAGCTATTTTTAAATCTGCTGATAATACGTCTGCAAATATTGGTTTGAGCCGAGTTGATAATGGATATAAAAATACAATTTCAATTAGTGGTGCTAATGTAACTTTAACTAAAAATGATTACAAAGGTGGAACGATTTATAATTTTGATAATTCTAATATCAAGTTGGGTTCTGATAACACTACTGTTGGAAATTATGAATTTTCTAATGTAACAGGTAGTAATAACAAATTGACCTTCAATGTAATTATTAAAGATGAAGATGCCATTGCCGGTTCAAAATATCTGGAAACAGATAGACTTACAATTGGGAATGGCGGTCAATCATTTGATTTTAGTAATATTTATATTTCAGGAAAAGAAAATGGTTGGAGAGGTACATATACAACAAAAGAAGGCAAAGATGTTTTAGATGGTGCAACATTTAATGATGAAAATCCATCACAAATTGACCATTTAGCAACAGGTGCTACAACTTCTTGGATTTATGACGTTTCAAAAACTGACAATGGTCAGTCTATCAAGATGGAAATCAATAGAGCTGCAAATGAAAATACTTTATATGATATGAATCACTTGACCGATGGCACAAGATTCTTCCAATTCTCAGATTATGATAAAAATGGTGAATACCGAGGGAAGCAAACTTATAATATCGGACAATCATTAGATGAAACATTGGCTGGTAAATTTACTGTTTCAGGTTATGGCAAAGATAAATGTACAATTTCTGGTGAAATTGTTAATTCTGATGGTGGAAAAACAGGTGATAGGGGTAGCTTCTTTGATATTAGAGATGGAAAAGATGTTGATTTAACTATCCAAGACGTAACTATTGCAAATGCACATAAGGATGGAAATGGATCTGTTGTTTCAAATGATAGTGCAGACGGAAAAGTTTCTATTAATAATGCAATAATTCAAGGTAATAATTCTACCAGTGATGGTGGTGCTATTTGGAATAACAAAGGTAATTTGACTATTTCAAATACAACATTCTCTAATAATGGTTCAACCAATGGAAAGGGTGGAGCTATCTACAACGCCGGTAATATGACTATCGTAAATAGTGAATTTAACGCAGGTACAGATTCTGCGAAAAATGATATTTATATGGCAGGGGGTTCAAATCTTGCCTTTAACGGAAAGAACACAATTTCAAATACAATTAGTAGTGAAGATGGTAATAGCAAGATAACAAATTCAGGTAATTTGACTATTACAGAAACAGGCCGTGCTGATGATTTTGTAGGTGGTTTTACTCAAACTGTAGGTTCTACAACGGTAGAAGGTAAATTTTTCGGTGGCGATTCTGAAATCACTGCAGGGAACTTGTTCTGGTACACTAACAAAGATACAAATGATAATAGCAAAATTACCATAAAAGATGGTGCAGGTTTGTTAATTGGAAAAGATAAAAATGCAAATTCTTCATTGACATTGAAAAATGATTCTAAAATTGAAGAAGGTGCAATTGTTCAAATTCAAGAAAAATCAAAATTGAATTTGCAAGGCTCATCTGATGTAACTTTGAATGACAATGATGCGTGGGTTGGAACAATAAATCTTGTTCAAGGCTCAAATGCTACATTAACAACTAATAATCTTACTGGAAATGGTATACTTCATGCTGATGGCGGTAATTTGAATTTGAAATCAGGTAATTTGTTTATCGAAGGTGATTCTTATGTAAAACAAGATTCAACTGTTACTATCCAAGATTCAGCAAATATGATTTCAGATGGCGGAGATGTTACATTGAATGGTACTGGTGCTAATTCTGACACTTGGAGCGGCAATGTTATCTTGAGAAAAAACGGACATTTAACCGCAGGCGGATTTAATTCAAATGGTAAATTAATAGCAAGCGACGGAACATTAGATGTTGTTGGCGGAAGATTAAATGTTATTCAAGACAGTATCATTTCAAAAGAAGTTAAAACAACTATTTATAATGATAGTGAACTAAATATTACAAATGGTGGTAAAGTCCAAATCAATGATAACGACCTATGGGAAGGTAAAGTTTCTCTAAACGGCGGTAGATTAGATTTGATTGATTATGATAATACAACAACTCAAGGTCAAGGTTTTGAGGCAAATACCGGTAATTTGATTATTTCAAATTCAACATTTAATATGTATGATGATTACACTGTCGCAAAAGATGTTGATGTAGCCTTAGCAAATGATTCTAAAGCTATTCTTCAAAACGGTTCAGAATTGAATTTGAACGAAAACGATTATTGGGGAGGTTCTGTTAAAGTTGTCGGCGGTCATTTAATTAGTTCAAATATTTATTTTGATGGCAAAAATGGTGCTAAATGGCAACAGTCAAGCGGTACTTCTACATTTAACAATTCTTATGTTGAATTAAATGATGAAAATAGTTTCATTGGCGGTGGAAATTTGAATTTGATAAATTCAAGTATGAGATTCGGTGCAAATTCAATCTCAATGGGTGCTGATAATTTATATATGAAAGATTCTTCTATCAATACACTTAACGGTTGGTTAGAGGAACATGAGATTTCATCAAATATGAATGTGAATGGTACAAATCATTTTGGTATTGATATTGCTCCAAGACTTGGCAATTTAGGCGAAAGTGATTTATTTACGGCAGATAAAATTATTTCTGATAGCAACGGAACAATAAATATTGCTGATTTTAATTTTGTTGGACTTGCTCCAATTGACAGACATTTGAAGTTCCAAGTTTTTAAAGCAAATTCAATTGGTGATAATGTCAAATTCACTGCTACAAATAAAGAAATCTTAACTCCAATCGGTTATTATAATATCCAATCAGCTGGTGGTGGTTGGTACACATCAAATATGACTCGTTACAATCCTCAAGTATTCAGAGGTCAAGTTGCTACATTAGCTTCTTTCAACAATCAATTGATGATTGATGATATGTTGTTAAATCACGTAACTTTAGATAGTGAAAGATTGTTGGCTCAAGGTAGAAATGCTAATACTTATGCTTCTACTCTTCCTCAATTTGCTCCTTATCAATACAAAAAAGAAGATGGCGGATTGTGGTACAAATCTTATGTTAACTTTGAAAACTTGTCATTAACTCAAGGTTTGAAAGTTGGTAATAATTCATATGGTTCATTAGTTGGTGCAGATTTCCCTGTTATCAAATTGAAACATGGTTGGAGATTGATGCCTACAGCTTACATTGGCTATAATGGAGCTCACCAAACATTCAACGGTGTTGGAATGTACCAAAATGGTGGTCAAGGCGGTTTGATGGGTACATTTATGAAAAATGATTTCATTGGTTCTATCGTAGCCTATGCCGGTGGGTACAATAATGAAATGTCTGTTGCTGGAAATACTGACAGAACAGGTAACTGGTTTGCTGGTACAGCTGCGAAATTAGCTTACAATTTCCACCCAACCAAACATTTTACAATTCAACCGACTGCATTTATGTCTTATAACATTTTCGGTCGTCAAAATTGGGGAACTGATTTTGGTTCTATGAGTATGAATTCTGGATTGTTGAATGGTATTAACGTTGCTCCTGGCATGAACTTCATTTACGCAAGAGAAACTTGGAGTGTATATGCAACATTCCAATATATGTATAACATCAATGAACAAGTTGGTGGTAAAGCAGGAAATGTTGATTTAGCAAGTGTTAAAATGGAACACGGATATATTCAATACGGTGTTGGTGTTACTAAAACTTGGAAAGATAGATTAAATTCATTTTTCCAAATCGTATTTAGAAATGGCGGTAGAACTGGTGTTGGTTTCCAATTAGGTTTGAACTATACATTTGATTGGCTAAATCTAAAATCTAACAAAGCTCCAAAGGCTAATGCAAAACAGATTAAAAAATCTGTAATAAAATCTACTGCGAATAAAAAAACTCAAGAGATAAAAGAATTTCAACACGTTGGTTCTAAGACTGTTTTGAAATCATTATCAATGAAGTAATGAAGATATTAAAAATAAAAAGAGGGAATGGCTATTATGCTATTCTCTCTTTTTTCGTATTTAGGATTGATTTTTATTTAATTTTGTAAGATACTTTTCGTGCTAAGGATATACATTAAGATATGATTATTAGAAGTGCAAATTTTGAAAAATTTGTTTCTTATTCAGGGAGAAAACTCAACGCCCCAGCTCAAGCCCTAATTATTGGCGGTACAGCCCTTTTATTTATTCCCCCAATAAATAGAATGAATAAGAAAGTTGACCAAGATACTCGTGATATGGCGGTTGGACGTTCAATCGGTAAAAATATAACGGGCAATCTTTCTGATTATATTTTGAGAGTTCTTTCAATTGCACTTGTTTCAAAGTTTTCGAAGGCAAAAATTGATAAAACTAAAGAAGGAATTGTAACCGGAATTTCTCCTCAATCGAAAAAAGATATTTTTACTCCATCTATTGATAAAAATATAGAACCAAGAAGTATTGAACAGTTTTCAAAAGATTATAAAAATTACAAAATGGCAATGGGTGCTTTACTTGCAACTGGACTAGCTATTTTTGTAAAAACTACAATTGAACTTCCTATAACAAAGAAGTTAACCGATATATTCTATAAACGTGAAAAAGCAAGACAGGAGGCAAAACACCATGCAAGTTAAGCCTACTGCGATGACAAAGTTTTCAAATTATATATTCAAAAATTATGCAAAAGATAGCAGCAAATTGTTAGTCCATGTTGGAGCCGGTGTTGCAGTTATTGCAACTAGTGCCCAAGTTGGGATGCTACTGACTGATAAAAAATTAGAGCAAAAGAAGAAGAATTTTCTGGTAAAACAGGAATTAATGATAAATTCTACTTATCTTGCGTTGTATTATACTGCTTGTGAAGCTGTTAGACATCTTGTTAATAATACTATTGAAAAAGGGAAAATACTAACAGAATCTTGTGCATTAGCGATTGCAAATTTGAAGAATGATAAATTCATTGAACCTACAAAAAAATGGGCAAATATCTTTACTAAAGATGAGTTGAAAAAAGGTATTTCTCATAACTTAGAAAATATTGAAAATACTGATTTCTTCAAAAAATCAGCACAAGAAATCCAACCGAGAATTAAGGAAAATTCTATAAAAGCTCTTGAAAAATTTCAAGGTTTTAAAGGCGGAGCCGGAGTGCTTTCAGTTTTGACAACGTCTGTAATTGCAGGAAACATTGTCGGAGTTTATTTGGGTAATGTTATTGCAACAAAAATGGCTGAGAAAAATCATAGATTAAACGTAGCATAATCTTTGTTCAACGCATTTAAGAATTTCGGTTGCGTATTCTTCATGTTTTCCGTAAAAAATGTGTGAAGCATCCGGAATTGTAATGATTGTGTT
>CALAWF010000264.1 GCA_937894665.1 uncultured bacterium
AAACATTGGCTTCAATGGGTATCAGCGGATTTTCAAAAATGTTAAAAGCTGCTGTTGCTAGAGCTCCTCTAGGAAGAAACGTTGCATTAGATGAAGTTGGTAAAACAGGCTTATTCTTAGCTTCTGATTTATCAACTGGGACAACAGGTGAAGTTATTTATGTTGACTGCGGTTGCCACTCTGCATACGCTTCAGCTGAAGAAATGGATATTTTAGCAAATAATATTGAATTATAATTTAGATTAGAGAATAAATTCAAAGTTAAAAGAGTCGTGATTAATTAAATCTCGACTCTTTTTTAATAAGCAATATCATAATAAATCAAAACAAATTATAAAGATTGAAGATCTAAATCAATCTGTGTTTTCAATTCATCTAAATTTGAAAATTTTATTTCAGGTCTAATAAATCTGCCAAAACTTATTTTTATATCAGAATCATATAGATTTCCTTTGAAATTTAAAATATAAGTTTCTAAAGTACAAATACCAGAATTTGAAACAGTCGGAGCAACACCAAAATTAGCTAACCCCTTATAAACTTTTGGAGAATCTCCAATATTAACTTCAACTTCATAAACCCCATGAGGTGGTTCAACAATTTCTAAAGGATAAATAATATTTGCAGTCGGATAACCAATAGTAGCTCCAAGTTCTTTACCCTTTATTACAGTTCCGGAAACAGAAAATTTTCGTCCAAGCATGGTATCAGCCATAAAGACTGAACCTGATTTAATAAACTGTCTGATAGCAGTACTACTAATCATATCTCCATAAATTGATTGTGGAGGAGTTGCAAAATAAATATAATCAAATCGTTCCTGACAATCAGATAAAAACATTACATTTCCGGTCTTATCAACTCCAAATTTGTGATTAAATCCCGTAGAAATAGCTCTCGGAGAAAAGTATTTAACTAAAACCTCTTCCAAATATTGCATAGGAGTCATTTTGCAAACCTGAGCAAAATCTAGCTCAATCAAATAATCAACACCTAACTCTGCAATATATTTGTATTTATCTTCAAGAGTTAAAATATACTTAGGGGAAACACCCTTAAAATAGCAATATGGATGTTCTTTGAACGTAACAACTGCAGACTTACAATTATTTTCCCGACCAAAATCAACAGCACAATTTATAACGGCTTGATGACCTAAGTGAACACCATCAAAAAAGCCCAGTGCTAAAGATAAATTCGGTATTTCTCTAAGTTCTCTTACTATCTCCATACTACGATTATATCCTAAAAATGTTAAATGTAAAAAATATTTACTTTTTTAAATTTTAATTAAACAAAATTCCAACAATACAAGCAGACATATAACAAGTTAATGTCCCGCAAATTAAGGCTCTTAAGCCTAATCTTGCCAAATTCTTTCTTTGGTTAGGAGCCAACTCTCCAATACCTCCGAGCAATATTGCAATTGAACCAAAGTTTCCAAAACTGCAAAGAGCAAAACTGGCAATTAAGAAAGATTTTGGAGAAAGATGCAACGCAGGATTAGTCAAATCCAAATACGCAACCATTTCATTAAGGACTAATTTAGTACCCATTAATCCTCCAACTGTAGTTGCCTCATGAAGAGGAACACCCATCAACAAAGCAAATAAAGCAAAGATTTTACCCAAAATCATGTTCATAGATAAGTGAGTTAAATCCATACCGATAGCGGTTAGGTTGAAGTGGAACAGTTTTACAACCAAAGTACCAAAACCGGCTAAAATCCAATCTACCATTGCAACTAATGCAACTAAAGCTAAAATCATTGCAACGACATTTATCGCAACTTTCATACCTTCGGAAGCACCGGATGATATAGCATCAAAAATATTCGCATGAGTTCTATGGCGTTTACTTACAGAAATTTTAAAATCTTTACTTGTTTCAGGGATTCCAGTTTCTGGAAAAACAATTTTGGAAATAACCAAAGCCCCAGGAGCAGCCATTATTGAAGAAGCTAAAATATACTCTGCAGGAATTCCCATTCCGATATAAATAGGCATGATTGAACCTGAAATGCACGCCATACTACCGGTCATTGAGGCCAATAGTTCAGATCTCGTTAAATTTGCCAAATAAGGCTTAATCATAATCTGAGCAACAACTTGACCAACGAAAGAACTTGCAACATTAGAAAGAGCTTCTGCCCCACTAACGTCTAGCAATTTATTCATGCCTTTACCTAATATTGCAACAACCCTCTGCATAATTCCATAATGGTACAAAAGATTAACCAAAATCATCATAAATACCATTGAACAAATCAATTGAAGTGCAAATATGGAACCTCCCGGGAATACGTGAGTAAAATTTTGACTCATCAAACCACCAAAGACAAACTCGCCGCCTTGCTTTGCAAAAACAAGAAGTTTTTGGATAAATAAGCCAATGCCCATAAACATTTTTTGTCCAAATGGAACTTTAAAAACAAAAATCGCAAGAAGAACCTGCAATAAAAAGCCCATTCCAATAGTTTTATAATTGATAGCCTTTCTGTTGTTAGACATTAAATAGGCTAAACCAAATATAAAAATTATCCCAAGAATTCCAATAAATCTGCTCATGTTACCCTCAAAACTACTTCCAATACTATTATACAAAAAAAGAAGCCTATATAGACTTCTTTTTGTAAAAATGTGATAAAAGTTAACGCAAATTAACCTTTATTGAAAAATCCCATAATTTTATCTAACAAACCAACGGATTCATCAACATTTGAAGAACCATGAGATTCAAGTTTTTCTAATTTACTTTTGATTAACTGAGTTTCTGCAGGATCAGTAATAAGTTCTAAACATTTATTATAAGCATCAATTGCCCCTTCAGAATCTTTAGTTTTTTCATATGCTTTTGCTAATTCTTTTAGGGCTTGAATATCTTTTGAATCAGCTTCTACAATCTTTTCTAAATACTTAACTTGCATTCTATAATCACCAATGCCTTCTCTAAATTTAGCCAATTTTCTTAGAGCCTCTTTATTTGTTGGGTCTAACTTAGCAATTTTTTCATAGTATTCTGCGGCATGATTAGTTTCACCAGTTTCAGTAAGTAAACCCGCTAGCAAGAATAATAAATCAATATCATCATCTTTTAATTGAACGGCATTTAAAAACTCGTTAACGGCAATATCAGTATTTTTTCTAAGCATGTTATACTTACCCCAGTTAACATGAGCATTATATTCATCCCCTTCTTCATCATAAACCAATGCACGCATTTGGAAAGTTAATGGGGAATTAGGAGATAATTTATTATATTCATCAATATATTCAAGAGCTTTTTTGAAATCTTTTGAAGAGTAACAATATTGAGCTTGAAGAGTATAATATCTTGGAGAATTTTTGAATTCATCCGGAAGAGCATTCAATTTTGCATACGCTTCATCAATTTGACCCAATTCAAGCATACATTGGATTTTTAAAAGTTCATCCTTCGTATATTTTATTGCACTTTCGGCATCTCCACTTTTCAAATAAACAGCAGCCAAACCTTCATTAATTCTATCTGTATCAAAGCCTTTTTGCTTTGCACGCTGAAGAACATCAATTGCACTTGGATATGCCTCTTCTTTCATATAAATATCAGCAAGTTGCAAGAAAATTTCTTCATGCAAATTGTCATACTCTAAAATAACATTATATTCATCAATAGCCTTTAAATCTTTTCCCTGTTGGCGATATAAATTTGCAAGAGTTAATCTTGTCATAATAATTTGAGTTTCATCATCTGCAACAGATAAGGCTTTCTTAAAATCATTTACGGCAAAATCCAATTTACCCTCAAGAGAATTTTTATTTCCACGATAAATATAATACTTATATTTATCAGTATTCTCATAAATTGAAATTAACTGTTCATAAGCTAAAGGATTTGCAACATCTCTTTTCAGAATTTCATGATAATACCAAGCAGCTTCTTCCGGATTTTCAAGAATTAAAGATAAGTGTCCCAAACGTTCCATCAAGCCAATATCATCAGGGTTTTGGTCAAATTCTTTTTTATATTCACGGTACGCATCTTCATATTGTTCATTTGCTTCAAATTGTTCAGCCAACTGTAAACTCATTAGTGATAACTCCTATTTAATACTTACGCTTAAGTATTATAGCATTAAACGAGAGATTATTCAAATCTAATTGTAGGCATTTTGAGCTTTTTGCATCCCATTTTCAAAATAATATTGAACTCCTTCGATAGATTTTTTCAAAACAGGTTTCAGAGCTTCTAATTGATCTTTATAAAAATTTTGAAGCACAAAATTTTCTGCAGGAATAGGAGGTTGAGGACCAATACCCACCTTTAATCTTGCAAAATTGGAGGTTCCAAGATGTTTAATAATCGACTTAATGCCATTATGCCCTCCATCAGAACCATTTGGGCGGAAACGGA
>CALAWF010000265.1 GCA_937894665.1 uncultured bacterium
CGTTTGGGCATCATAAGTGTAAGAGGTTCCAGTCTTGAACCCATGCCTGCTGCCATAATCATTGCTTTCAACTTTTTATCTACCATTCCATATCCCTTTTAATTGCTTAGTTAAGTCTATGATACTACCAAGGATAGTTTTTGTCCATTGCCCAATTGTTTACTCTTAACAATGCTCCGCAAGCTGTTCCTGCTCCCAGTCCGAGTTCATTTGTTTCAGCATTTTTATTGCAGGTGTCAAATCCTTTTTTAGAAATTAGGTCATTATATTCTAAAGTATCTTGTGGAATTCCGCATTTGTTATAGCCGCCAAAGTGTATTCCATTTGGAATGTTTTTATTTTGCGATGGTTTTTCATCACAAAGTTTTGGATGGTTTTCGTTGTCATAAAAAGAGAAGACAAAAATATCTTTTCCTAAAGTATTTTCACCTGTTTTCCCGTTTGTATCCAAAATAATTGTCATTAAACCTTGTTTGTTTTTATGGAAACCAATGGTTGTATTATCATCAAGGATTATACTGTATAGAGCCATGTTGGATTTTTTACGATTTTTTAAATCTTTGTACTGTGGTGAATTCCAGCAACTATCTTGTTTCCCTTTACAGTATTCTGAAATTTGTAAATATGGAGTGAAATATGTTTCGGCAAATACATTAACAGGTAAAGAAGTATTGTATTTGTTCATTGGTTCTCCGCTCACAAGGGAATACATTCTGTTTGCTTGTTGGAGCATAGCGTATGCTTTTTGATATTTTACGATGGCTAATTTTTGTTGATATGATTTGTAAAACGGTACTAAAATCATTGCAAATAATAAAAGTGCAACAATTCCTACAATTAAAACTGTTTGTGATAACGTAATATTTCCTTTGCGTTTATTTCTCATAGTTACAAAAAACTCCAAATATTTACCACTTGTTCAGTATATCAATTATTTCTTTTTTTGACAACTTTGGATTAATTTCTTTTATTGAAATTATTTCTTCTGTTGAAACTTTTTCTTTAAATATTTCTTCAAGAATGTTTTTGTCATAATCGTATAGGATAGAGCCGTGCTGTAGAATATATCCGTGGCTTCTACACTGTGCCGAACCTATTAACTTTTTCCCGTTGTAGCAAAGGTCTGCACCTGTTGAAATAAGCATACAATAGTCAAAGCCTGTTTTTATTGGTTTGGAAGTTCCGAATGATAAATCAATTCCAAGTTTGTGAAATTTATCAATCAAGATTTGAGAAATTTCTTTGTAAGATGAAACAATATGGCTTCCATTTTTGAGATAAGTTTCAGGGCAGATAAAGCTGTATGTGATTTCGTTGTCGTGTAATAACGCTCTCCCACCGGTTAAGCGTCTTACTACATCGATATTTTTTGATTTGAGAAATTCGTAGTCAAGAAAATCATCTTTTTGATTTCTTCCAAGAGAAACGCAGGCCGGACTCCAAGCGTACAATCTGAAAATAGGTTCTTGAAGATTATTTTTTATTGCAAAATCCAGCAAGTCGCTATCGATTTGCATATTTTCTTTGCCGTTGCGAGTTTCGTATGGAATAATTTTCATAATTAAAATGCAATATCTCCGTAGTCGTGGATTGAGTATCCATGCCCATCAAGAGCAGGTGCTTTGATTTCATCCAGTGGAGGAAGGTTGTATTTTATGTTATTTTCCTGAACTTGTGATGGGTGAACGATTGGTGCAAGCGGTAGCAATCCATTCTCATTTGTTGTTGGTGTTGTTTGTACCGGTTGTTCCTGAGGTTGTTGTTCTTGTTTATTACGTTTGTTTTTCTTTTTAGAAGTTGTAGTGTTTTGTGTTAGATTTGGATATAGGGCTTGAAGTTGTGCTTGTTGAGCTTCAGGATTTGGCAAGGCATAATGTGGAGATTGTCGCTTTGCAGTTTCTTTATCTTGCCCGTGTAAAAAGATAAAGCCTTTAGTTGAATATTTATCGTGCTTTTTGAACTCAAATTGAGGTTCAAGTTCTTCTACCGTAGATTTTCTTGCACTACTTTTCTTTTTCGTCGTTGCTGTATCTTCTTTTTCCTTTTTAAGTTTTACTTTATGTTCTTTTGTTTTCTTAACTTTTTCAGGTTTAATTTTTTGTTTTTTCTTTTTTTTTACTTTTGGTGCTTTTTTATGTTTTTTAGAAGGTTGAATGCTTTCTTCTGCTTCGGAATCCTTTGTCAAAATTTTCGGTTTTTTCTTGCCAAAAGCTATTTTTTCTAGTTCAAAAGATTCATCTATTGGTGCAGCTCCTGAAATTGTAGGTTTAAGCTCTGATTTTTTGTTCTCTTTAATATCCAAAGGTTGCAAATCAGGCATTTTGTCTAAGTTTGGATCAGGTTTTTCATCAACGTAAGAATTTTGTGCTTCTTCTTCAACTGATGGTAGTGAAGAGGGTTTTGCTTCTGACTGAATATTTTGAGTATAATTTTCTACATTTTTTATTGTGTTATTATACTCTTGGTTGTCAGAAGTTGTTTCTTCTTGGTTTTGTTGAATAGTTTCTCCGTTTTCTCTAGCTTCTAATTCTTTTTCAAATTGCACAAATGTTTCATTTCCTACAAATTGTAAAAGTCTGATTTTGCAGTTCTTTGTTTGTCGATTGCCGTTCTGTAATACGCATCGGTAATTACAATAAGTTCTCTTGGGGCGTTATTTTTTTGTGCAAGTTCAAATTTTCTTTGTCTTTCTTCAACGAGTTTTGTGGTCATTTCAAGTTGTTTTTTGGCAGACATATAATCGTAGTAAAGATTAACGGCGTTTTGTTGAAGGTCTTCAATCTTTCTAATCAAAATAATCATATCGGCATCATTAACTTTAGTATATTTATAGTTAAGAGCCTTTGTATCTTGGGACATTATGTTCAAAATATTTCCACCGATTAAAGAAGAGCCTGCAAATACAGGACTAGCCATACTTGCCCCGACTAGGGTTGACATACTTGCGATAGTAGAGAGTACTTTTTTTATTGATTTGCTGTCAGGTTTATCTGCATCGGGGTTAGCTAATTTGTATAATGCAAAGTTGATTGTATCGCTTTGGGTTGCAGCCCCTTGCCAAAGAAGAGTTAAATCCGAAACCATATCATTTTCTTCATACTCTAATTCTTTTCCGATTTCTTTAGATAATTTGCTGATGCTCAAATCTGCATAAGTCATATCGGTAATCGCAGAGTCTTTGTTATCTCCAATTTGTGCATATGTCTTTTCTATTTTTGGTTTTTCTTGTTTGGCTTGAACAAATTGAGTTTCCGGAACTTCTGAAAGCCCGACTCTATATGCAGGAGGTTTTGGAAATTCAACATCTTTTAGGGTTAAGTTTTCTGCATTTGCAACGTTTACACCAGATAGGCAAAGTGCAATTGTTAAAAATAGAAATTTTTTATTTAGCATCTTTGTTTCCTCCTATCAATGCTGAATCATAGTCGTATTGGTATAAGTTCAAATTCTCAACAACTTTTTTCCCTGCAAGTCGTTGGAGTTCTAAGTGGTATTTTTTTGACATTTGAACAAATTTCGCTTCTTCAATTTGCATATCGTCATATAAAGCGGATGAAATTGATATTTCTAAAAAGTCTTCTTCATCCATTGCTTTTGCGTAATTTCTACTATACAAAAGTTCTCTTGAACGGATTTCTTTTAATTGTGATAAACTTCCTTTGTAATTGTAGTATGCGTTAATAATTTTATCTTGCAAATTTTCTACAAGTCCTGCCAACTCAATAAGTTCTGTATCTGTAAGTGGAACTTCTTGAGGAATATTTTTTTTATTTAAAAGATTTTGAGCAATTCTTCCTGCTGCATAAGAGCCTGATTGAACCATATAATCTGCTCCGACAAGTGCCGGTGCTAAAGAAGCCCCGGATACAATTGCAGAAAGAGTTTTAGCCATTAGGGAAGAATGTATTCTCCTTTGACTTTCAGGAGTTGCTAATTTTTTTAGTGCAAAGCCGATAACTTGGTTATTTTCAACCGTTCCTTTCCACAAATTGTCGATGTCTTCCATATCTTTTTCTTTTTGGAGTTTGACAATTTCGTCCATAATTTGTTGTTCGCTAATGACTAAAGAATCTTTGCCCTTGTAGTCAACTTTAGGCAATTCAATTTTGGTTTGTTCCACTGTTCCTAAATGAACTTCCCCATCATCAATTGCAAGTGCGGGTTGAGCTATAACACTAATTATCCCTAAAAAAATTACCAGCTTTCTCATACTAAATTTATAGCACAAGAACGATAATAAATCCAATGGTTGATTAATCTTTAAATCTCTTGATGGTTCTTATATTCCGAAAAAAAATCTAATATATAAATGTAAGAGGAAAAAGAGTTGAGCGACGAGAATATAAAATCTCAATATATGAGCACCCCTATTATTAGGAGAAAAAAAGTTAATAAAATTCAATCGGAAGCGGATTTATTGAGAACAAAAAGTTCGTTCAAAGAGGCTGTTTCTGCATACTTAAATTCTGTCCTTTTAGATAGAAATAATCCTGATACCTATTTAGGATTAGGAATTTGTTATAAAAATATGGGCAAAATCAAAAAGGCTATTGAAAATTTAGAAAAAGCTGCATTACTTGATTCTAATAAATTTGATACTTTTTATGAATTAGGGCTTTGTCATTTGAAAGATGAAACTCCTTGCTGTGCGATTAAGTGTTTTATTCAAGCTATTCAGATTGAACCTGATAATCCGGATGCAATTTATCAACTCGGTATCGCTCACGAACAATGCGAAGAAGAAGATATGGCTTTGATGATTTATCAAAAACTTATTGAAAATTCGCCAAATTATATCAACGCCTATGTTAGAAAATCTTCACTTTTGATGAAGATGGAATTATACAGACCGGCTCTTGCATTGTATAAAGAAATTTTGAAAATTAATCCAAATTATACCCAGGTTTATTCAGATATTGGATTATGTTTAGATAAACTTGGAAAACACTCAGATGCAAAAAGATATTATAGAAAATTCTTAGCTTGCAGACCGGATTCTGAGAATGCTAATTTTATTATGCGTAGAGTAGAAAAATTAAGATCGCTAAAAACCAAAACAACAAAACTCTCAATCGTGTAATTGCAATTGAGAGTTTTGAAAATTTTCATTTTGAATTTTGTTTTTAAACGGTTTTGATATATAAATCGATGTCTTCTTCTGAATTCATTTCAGTTGTTGCAACTAGGATTTTTTTATCATCAAGTTTAATCCCGCCCAGAATGTTATTGTCTTCCAGTTTTGCAAGAAATTCATCTGCATTTGGAACTTCTAAAACAAATTCATTGAAGAAATTTTTATTTAGAACTTTGTAGCCTTTTTCTTGCAATTTATTTGCTAGAGTGTGTGCATTTTTTGTAGATAAATATCCGGCTTGTCTAAATCCTTTATTTCCCATAACTGATAGATAAAGAGTTGCACAAAGTCCGATAAGAGCCTGATTAGAACAAATATTACTTGTTGCTTTTTCTCTTTTGATATGTTGTTCTCTTGTTTGAATAGTTAAACAAAAAGCCTGTTTCCCGTCTTTGTCAACCGTTCTGCCTGCTAATCTCCCTGGAAGTTGTCGCATAAATTTTTCTCTACAAGCAATAAATCCGGCACTCGGTCCGCCATAGTTCATTGGAATTCCAAGTGTTTGAATATCTCCAACCGCAATATCAGCACCCATTTCCGCAGGTGTTTTTAATATTGATAATGTTGAAGGATCGCAACAAATTATAGATAAACATTCAACTTCTTTTGGCTGAATAATTTCACCGTAATAGTTTGGTGTTTGAACCAGAACTCCTGCATAATCCTTTGTATCTTCCGGTATTTCATCAACCCAATCAACTTCAATTCCTTGAGAGTTGGTGTATGTTTCAATAACTCGTTTGTACTCAGGATTTAGAGAATTTAGTACACAAACTTTGTATTTCTTAGAAATTCTGCAAGCCATCAAAATACTTTCCGCACAAGCTGTACCAGCGTCATAAACAGTTGCGTTAGAAATATCCATGCCTGTCAATCGGCAAATCATTGTTTGGAATTCATACATAACCTGTAATGTGCCTTGCGAAATTTCCGGTTGGTACGGCGTGTAAGCTGTGTTAAATTCAAATCTGCTTGCAACTTGGTTTATACAAGCAGGAACGAATTTGTTGTAAATTCCTCCGCCAAGAAAGGTTATAAAATCAGACTTATTTGCTTTTGCAAGATTTTTAACTTTCCTTTGTGTTTCCATTTCACTCAAACCTTCCGGAAGGTCAAGTTCCGGCAT
>CALAWF010000266.1 GCA_937894665.1 uncultured bacterium
ATGAATGTAAAGCAGACTTTGCTGCAATCGATAAAGAAATGGGTTCTGTCTTCATGGTTTATAATAGCATTGCTAAAAATTATGACAATATCCTAAAGAAAATTGCAGACAAAATGGGTAGCAAATACGGCTCTCCATCTGCGGCAGTTGGTTCTTCTTCAGAATCACAATCTTAATAAATCTCATAAATATCTCTATAAATCACATAAAATATCTCTTTATTCCTCAATATGAGAAATGTGAATAAATATCCTAAAGGTTAGTAAAGTAGTGTAGAAATCGTGTCCTGCAAATTTTGCAGGACTTTTTTTTATTTCTGGGGTGTTATATTTATTGCACTGTCATCTCGAAGTTCTGGTATCTTTGGTTTGTTCCCTCGCCCCTTGGGGGAGAGGGGTAGGGAGAGGGGTTGAATCTTTTCCCTTTAGCAAGAGATTCTTCGGGAAAATTTGAGATATTTTTTTCTCTTATCTAGGTTTATCCTTCAGAATGACGAAAATATAAAATTATATCAAATACTGTCATTGCTAGCGAATGCGAAGCAATCCAGCCGATTTTTTTATTCTTGAAGTAGTCGTAAAATTGTCCTTTACAACAAAAAATCGAAGATTGGATCTCCAATCTCCGATTTTTGTATCTTTTAACTATTTAATTAGTCAAAAACGTAACTAATAATAGATGCTTCTCTAGCTTTTTTAATTGCTTTTGCAATCATTCTTTGGTGAGCTGCACAGTTACCAGTAATTCTTCTAGGGATGATTTTACCAGCTTCTGTTAAATATCTTTTCAATTTAGCAGCATCTTTGTAGTCGATTGATGTAACTTTATCAGCACATAGACTACAATTTTTACGTTTTTTCTTATCGTCTTGTCTTGCCATTTGTTTTAATTTGCCTTTCTAGCCTTATATTATTACTACATTATTATTTATTTTTGACTTTGAATTACTTCCTAGAATGGAACTTCTTCATCATCTAATAAAACATCAGTATTAGCTTCCGGAGATGATTCCATTTCGCCGAAGGTTAAAATATCGCCTTCTTGATTTTCAGAATTTGAAGGTGCTTGAGAAGCACCGCCCATCAATTCGATAGTTGAAGCCTCAATTTCAAACACTTTTTTATCTGTACCATCGTCCATTTTGCTTACGCCACATTGCAATCTTCCTTCAACCAAAACTTTTTGATTTTTTGAAAGACCTGCAACAACAGATTCAAGAGCTTGCCTTTTAGAAATTACTCTAATCAATGTTTCGTCTTGTGTTCCAATATTCATTACGAAAGATGAAACAGCAACATTGTTTGCTGTAAAACCTGTTTTTGGTGCTTTGTAAACTATACCTGTAACTACTGCTTTTGCTAATGTCATTTTAATTATTCCTTTTCATTCAATATCCCAAACACATTGTTTGGAATGACATATTATAGACTAAACTGAAGCCTTTTCAGAAACTTCTAAGAACATAGTTCTTAAGATGTTGTCATTTAATCTTAATTGTCTTTTGAATTCTGCAACTTTATCAGCAGGTAAAGCTAAAATTGTTGTTGAGAAATAACCATCTCTGAAGTTTTGGATTTCGTAAGCTAATTTTTTTCTGCCTACTTTGTCTGTTGATTCAACTGAACCACCGAAATCAGAAACAACTGAACCGATTTTTTCGATAAGTTTATCAACTTCTTCTACATCTAAATTTGGCTTGAAGATTGCCATTAATTCGTATTTTCTCATTTAATTATCTCCTTTTTACTATTTTTCATACTGAATATATCCTAATAGTATCATAAAAACAGAAATTTTTACAATATATAGTCTGCGGTGAAGCTGTAATTAGCAGGTCCGATTAAGAAAATATCAGCATTCGGATTATCTTTAGATCCGCTCCACTCAACATTTACAGCTCCTCCAAGCAAATTAACTTTAACCTTATTTTCTGTTAAGTTATTTAAAACCCCTGCAACAACACAGGCACAAGCTCCGGTTCCGCAAGCTAAAGTTATTCCGCAGCCTCTTTCATAAACTCTCATTTCGATTTCATTTTTAGAAAGAACTTTTACAAATTCGGTATTTGTTTTTTCCGGAAAGAACGGATGAACTTCCATATCAGGTCCATAAGTTTTTGCCATATGCAGAGTATCTTCTTCTGTAAAAATTACGCAATGAGGGTTACCCATTGACACAGGTGTAATAGAAAATTCTTTATCTTTTACATGTACTGTTCTTTCGCCTTTGAAAGGAATCTTTTCATCTTCCAAAATCGGAGTACCCATATTTACTTTCACATTTCCGTTTTCTAGAATCTCAGGTTTAATAACTCCTGCCAACGTTTTAACGCTGAACGATTTTGATGAAACAAGTTTATTATCATAAACATATTTTGCAAAGCATCTCATTCCGTTTCCGCACATTTGAGCAGTTGAACCGTCAGAATTGTAGAAATACCACGCAATATCAGTTTCTCCATTGGGTTTTGTGTCAGGAATAATCATTCCGTCAGCACCAACTCCAAAATTTCTATCGCATAATTTTTTAGCAAGTTCTGACATTGTTAGTCCTGTTTTTTCAAATTCTGAATAATCCAGCACTACAAAATCATTACCGCAGCCTTGCATTTTTGTTATCTTAATTGTTTTCATATAATTTACCTCTCTTAGGGCAAATTATACAATAACAACAGTGTTAGTGCAAATTATGCTTTAACATTCATTGGCTTATAAACGTTTTGTTGAATAGGAGTTTTGTCCCAATGTTTATAAATCTTTTCACCTAAAATTTGACCGATTGTGGATGAACCGATTGAGCCGCCTATGAAAATTAAACCTTTAATAACCGGCTTCCATTTGTTTGAAACAGGAAGTTTTTCGATAATCGGATTCAAATTCTTTTTCATCCAACCTTCACCCAAGAACATTCCGGCAATACAACCCGCTTCAGAAAAGAATGTTTTTTTTCGTTCTTCTTTCTTTGCTGTAAGGATATTAAAACCGCTAGAAACCATTATCATTGGGTTAATATGGTTACTGACAAACAATACGCCCTTTGTAAACCCTTTGAATATAGGACCACTTGATTCCGTAGCAACTTTGTAGACATTTACACCTTTTTTAAGTAAGGTACTGTATTCTGTACCTGCTTTTACGGCGTTAACAGTTTGACCAATGGCAACAGGTAGTCTTCCCCAATCGCCAGAGGTAGTTTTATCAACATTTCTGATTGCAAATCCAACTGTTGCTACATTACTAAATGACATAAAACACGTTAACCTTTCACACTACTATACCTTACATTTATATAAAGTATTTTTAGAGTGTGAAATTGCACAAGATGAAAATATCTTTACATTTGTTAAAAATTCTATGAATTGCAAACGGTAGAAGCAATTTGAGAAGCTGAAATTTTTAAACAACTTAATTTTTCGCAAGTTGTTTGACGTCTTGCCCACAAACAAGGTTTTAATTCACAATTGTCATTTGCCATAATTGGAACAACGTTATCATTTTGAGGAATCAAAGCATTCACATCTGTTGGTCCAAAAATTACATACGTCTTTGTATGCAAAGCAACTGCAACATGCAAAGGTGCGGAATCTGAACACAAGAATTTATCAGCAGAAGAAATCAATTCTGCCAAATCCCTTAAGTTTTTAGTTGTTCCATAAAGGTTTTCAAAATTCTGAGTACGGACATTTTGCATAATCGTTTCAATACATTCTTTATCGTCCGGTCCGCCAACAAGTCGTACCTTTTTGCCTTCTGCTACAAGTAAATCTATTACTTTGGCCCAAACTTCCGGAGTAATTGTTTTAATACAACCTTTTTGAACGCTCAATTTGCTAACTCCGGGGTGAATCAATACAGAATTTGCAATTTTTTCCTTTGGTTGAACATTTATTTCCGGAAGTTCTGTATTGTAATCGGTGATATTGCGAATCAAGTCATGATACATCTTGCAAGCATATTGTTTTTTATTCAAAGGCATTGCATGAGTAAGCAAAATTCTGCTCATTTTTCCTGTATCATAACCACAGCGAACTTTTATGCCTGTTAAGAATAGAAGAATGCTTATAAGTTTATTCCCGCCGGAAGATAAGACTAAATCATAATGTCCAGCCCAAGCTGCTTGCAATAGCTTAAACATTTCAGAGTACTTGTTCTTACCTTTGACATCAATCAAAATCAATTCATCAATAACGTCAGTTAAATCTTTAGCCCCCTTGCTGCGAGGTTCTAGAGCTAATGTTATTTCTGAATTCGGGTATTGTTTTTTTAGTGAAATTAATGTTGGCAAGAAAAATATCTCATCACCAATTCCGCCAAAATTTATTGCTAATATTTTCTTCTTTTCGTCCATGACTTTATTATACTTCAAAAATTTTCAAAGCTCTCGGCAAAATACCTAAGCAATACGAAATACAAATTCCATAATTTGTTATTGGAACATTGTTTTGATTTGCAATCAAAATTCTTGATAAAACTTCTCTTCTATTTGTCATGCAAGCTCCACAATGGATAATCAATTTATATTTTGAAATGTCGGGAAAGTCATGACCTGAAATATTATCAATAACCAAATTTTTACCGGTTTTCTTACGTAGCAAATTAGGAATTTTTACTCTCCCTATATCATCGTCAATCGCATGGTGTGTGCAGCTTTCCAATATCAAAACTTTATCTCCATCTTGCAAAGTATCTATTGCCTCAGCTCCCTTTGAAAAAGCCTTCAAATCCCCCTTCAATCGAGCAAAAAGAATTGAAAAAGATGTCAACGAAATATCATTTGGTACGATTTCAGAAACTTTTTTAAAGGCTTGAGAATCAGTAACAACTAAACTTGGAGGAGTTTTCAGGTTTTCAAGAGCGGATGTCAATTCGGTTTCTTTTACAACAATACTTACACAATTATTGTCCAGCAAATCTCTCAAAGTCTGAACCTGTGGCAAAATTATTCTTCCCTTCGGTGCTTCTTTGTCAATCGGGATTACAAGGATAACCGTACTTCCTTGAGAAACTAAATCTCCGACAATTTTAGGCGAATTTACAAAATCATCCGGCAAAAGTTTAACCAGCGATTCCTTGAACTTAAATACAAGTTCAGCATCTGTTTTGGCAGATGATAACAGAATATTTTGCGTGAAAGATTTTAAATCCTCAATGACTGAATTTGATGGAGCTTTTTCGTCAGTTTTATTTACAAAAATCATAAAAGGAATTTTCAGTTCTTTAAACTTTTCAATCAGATTTTTTTCATATTCATCAATTCCGTTATAATCACAAACAACAATCGCAACATCTGTTCTGTTTATAATTTTCATCGTTTTTTCAATACGTTCTGCTGACAGTGCGGTAGAATCATTAATTCCTGCAGTGTCAAGAAAATTCACAGGACCAATCGGTAAAAGTTCCATTGATTTTTCGACAACATCGGTTGTCGTGCCTGCAATATCAGAAACAATCGAAATATCTTGATTTGTAATTCTGTTTAGCAAAGATGATTTACCAACATTAGTTTTGCCGAAAATTCCGATATGTAAACGCATTGATTTTAATGATTTCATAAAAATAACAACCTCCAAATACTAAAAAAGACCGGTCTTATAAAAGGCCGGTCTTTAAAGTTTTTTCAGATTAACCTCTGATTCCTAACTTTTTAATCAATTCTCTGTATTCATCAAGGTTTTGAGATTTAACATAAGCTAATAATCTCTTTCTTTTACCTACCATCATCAAAAGACCTCTTTTTGTAGCGAAATCTTTTTTGTTAGATTTTAGGTGTTCTGTTAATTCGCTGATTTTTTGAGTCATCATAGCGATTTGAACAGCTGAAGAACCAGTGTCTTTTTCGTTCTTTCCGTAAGCCTTAACGATTTCAGTTTTGTTTTTTAAATTAATTGACATATTAGTTATTCCTTTTCTTGTTGAGTGATTATTGGCGTAAGCACTCTACAAGGCTAATGATAATATGTAGAAGAAAAAAAATCAAGTATTTATGTCGGATTTTTTTTACATAACTCTGCATTCAATTGATTTATAGGCTCGTACACTTCGGTAAGAGATTCTTCGGGTAAATTTGTAATATTTTCTTACTCTTTTATCGGCTTATCCCTCAGAATGACGTATAAAAAATCCTAACAAATTCGTCATACTGAGCTAAGCGAAGTATCCAGCTGGTTTTATATTAGTAAATTCTATTCATACTAATTCAATCATCAATACTTGTTCACTTTTTCTTTTTTATTTCGATGAAAAAAGAAAAAGTAGAACCGAAAA
>CALAWF010000267.1 GCA_937894665.1 uncultured bacterium
CTTGCCAAAATCCGCAGTTCGGAATGACAATTAATCATAACAAATGTTGTCATCCTGAGCGAAGCGAAGGATCTCTAACTGGTGGTGTAAGGATTAACCCCTCACCTCAATCCTCTCCCTTGGGAGAGGAGGAAGTTGGTAGAGTTTGTCATCCTAAACTTGTTTCAGGATCTCTAACTGAACGCACTGAAGAATACCCTCTCCTTGAGGAGAGGGATAGGGTCAGAGATTCTTCGTTCAAGTTCTGCTGATTTGTTCCAATCCGACGGCTTATTACTCAGAATGACGAATGTGTTTGATAATTCTAACAAGTCCCGTTATCCTGAGCAAAGCGAAGGATCTCTAACTGAACGCATAGGAGAAGAGAGTTCAGGTTGTTCTGTTAAACATAAGGGCTATCTTAAAAAATCCGCATTCACTCTTGCAGAAGTCCTAATAACCCTCGGTATAGTTGGTGTGATTGCTGCAATTACTATTCCCAATTTAATAGATACTAATAAAGTTCATGTTGCAAGAACAAAGTTTAAGAAAACTGTTTCTGTTCTTAATCAAGCTGTAAAACTTTCTCAACAAAGGTATGACTTAGATTTTTCAACGGTTACAAATTCATGTGGAAATTGTCTATTAGGGAATGATAGCCCTGAAAATTCTACATCTTTAGTTGCATTATTTAATGGTTCACTAAATAATATAACTTTTAAACACGAGCTGTGGATGGGCGGTTGGAAATTCAAAACCCATTCTGAAGGTTTTAGCGATTCTGTTTATTTTGGATATCAAATGCAAGATGGAACTATATTTGCATTTATTGGAGGTAGTGGACATTTTAAATACTGTCATTTAGAAGTTGGGGAAGTTATAAATAACGAATGGATAAAAAATAATCCGAAATGTTTTGGTTATATAGATATTAATGGAATGGATGGACCAAATGAGGAGGTTTCATGTACTAGTGGGACTACCGCTCTAGCTCCAGATGAGCCTTGTTTTGTGAAAAAAGATATAAAATACCTAACAGATATTTTTCCTGTTGTTTATCACGATTCTATTGTTGAACCGGCTTCGAATGCTGCGGCTTATGTCTTGAAAAACTAGAGTTTAAAATACATTTTTACATATTCAATTTCCTGCTCTTTTGTAAGGGCAGGATTTTTTAATTTTTCTCTCAAAATATAATCAAAACATTTTTGATATTCCGGTGATGGATTTATCCCTAAATTCGCTAAATCTTTTCCCGTAATTTCTATTTTTATATCTTTCAAATTTTCAAGATATTTTTGTATTACAGGCATGTTTTGATATGAATACATCATGATTGATTCGAGATTTATCCCTTCAAAATTTTTGTATATTTCATAATCCGTTTTGAAATCCAAAGTTTGAAGTTTTTGATAATCATCCACGATTTTTTTCTCTTGTTTGGAGAGTGGAAGTGGTGAAATATCCGGCAACAATCCTGCATAAATTATCCATACATTTTGCGGTTTGTATGTATTTACAAGGTTTTCGATTTTTCTGATTTTTTCAAAGTCAAAAGTTAGATTTTTGTTGTTTGGTGAAATTAGTTTATTGATTCCTTGGGTTATAAATTTTTCGAATGCAAGTGATGAATTTAGGTCAAAAGTTTCTATTAGTTCTTTTTTTAGTCTTTTGTATGACATGTCGTAATTAATATTATTTAGGTATTCATCTTGAAGTTTTTTTGTATGCTCATCGAGTTCAAATCCAAAGCGTATAGAAAATTTTAGCCCTCTTAGAATTCTTGTTGGGTCATCAATAAAACTTTCATTATGTAAAACTCTTAACTTTTTATTTTTTATATCTTCTTGTCCATTTGTGTAGTCAATGATTTCACCTGTAAGAGTGTTTTCTGCCATTGCGTTAATGGTGAAATCTCGTCTTAGAACATCATCTTTTAATTCGCATCCGATGTCTTTGACTACCGGAAGATGACCTTTTTGAGGGTAAGATTCTCCTCTGGTTGAAGCTATATCAATTTCTTCCCCATCGAGTTCAATTTTTACCGTTCCAAAAGGTTCATTTATCTGTAGAATTTTGGCGTTCGGAATTGTTTTAGAAAACTCAATCGCATTGCCTTGATATGTTATGTCAATGTCAAAGTTTTCCTTGCCTAAGATTTTATCTCTGACAACTCCGCCAATATAAAATAAATTTTTATCATGTAAATTGATGATGTTCATTCTTTCATTTTAGCGTAAAATGAAGTAAAATAGAATAAATATAAGTTTTTTTAAGAAGGGACGCTATGTTACAGGAAGCTACAAAAGCACTTAATTCGGCATTTAATAATAGTTTTATCAAAAAGTTGAGCCAATATCTCCACGACTGCGTGAGAGAAGAGGTTAAGAGTTCAACTTTTAGAAATTTGAAAGGTGATAAGGATAACAAGTGGATTTTCTTAAGAGAACAAGAATCCCTATTAACTCAAGGTTTGGAGTATTTGAAACTTGACGGCTCAAATCCGAATTTGACAGAATTGATGATTCAGAGCGATTTGAGTACAAAAGATAAATATTTGATTTACGGTTATATGTTCCTTGTCGGAAGAAACGGTAAATCTCGCAAACGCAATGAGTTTCTTACTCCACTTTTATATGTTCCGTGTAAGTTGGAACGTAACGGGGTAAATATCAATTGTGTAAGGCAAGATGATGTTTTGTCTTTGAATACAGGGGCATTAGCAGCATTGCTCAAAAAAGGTGATGACGATGATGAAGTAGATTTGTTTTTAGAAGGTATTTTGGATGTTGTTCCGGATTTGCCGATTACAAAAGAAAAAATGGATATTTTCTTAACTACTTTGAAATCTTTAATTCCTGATGTTGAGATTGTTGAGGATGCTTCTGAAAATGCCGATGAGGATAATATTGAAAAAGACGAAACCCCTCAAAAAGACTTGTCAGATGTGAAAATTACCGGCGAAAATATGGATGAAATCATTGAGGATGAAATCCAAGAACAGAAATCTAAACCTGTAGGTGAAATTAAAAAATTATGCGTAACTTATCAAAGTGCAATAATTTTGACTAAACGTCCTGCCGTTACTGCCGGTGTTTTGCATGAGTTGATGCAAATTGCAGAAAAGCCAAGCGGAGTTTATAGAGAAACAACTTTGAGTGTAATTAATGATGAATATACTCAAAGCGGGGATAAAATTATTCTTAATGACAAAAACGAAGATTTTTACCCGATTACACCGCTTGCGTTGAGTGATTCTCAAGAAAAAGTTATAAAAAATATCGAGAATAGCAAGTTTATTGCAGTTCAAGGACCTCCTGGGACAGGTAAATCTCAAACTATTGTTAACCTTGTTGCTCATTTGATTGCAAATGGGAAAACTGTTCTTGTTGCTTCTCGTATGGATAAGGCGGTTGATGTTGTTGCCGATAGATTGAACGATTTAGGTGCTCCTTATTTGGCTCTTCGAGCTGGTAGAATGAATTACCAAAAACAATTGAGCTTGCAACTGCAAGATTTGTTGGCAGGAAAAGTTGAACTCGATGATGATGTTGAGGATTTTATTTTTGCAGATACAAAAGATATGAAACAACATCTTGACTGTATGAGAGAAACTGAAAGCAAGTGCGAAAAGATTATTAAACTTGAACGAGCTTGGCACGATTTGAGATTTGAAATTAAGCAACAATCTGCAAATGTTGGTGAATTGCAATATATCAAACGAGCTTTGAAAAAAGCTGAAATAGATTCTATCAATGATATTATCAAAACATTGTCTGACAATATGGAAAAATCAGGGCTATTTGCGACTTTTGCCAATATGTCCAGCCTTAGACAATTGAAAAAAATCCTTGATATAAAAGATTTTGAAGTTGAACCAGAAAATCTGGACAGACTTCGTGTTGAACTCGATTTTATTACGCAAAAGTGGAAATTACGCAAGATTGAAGCTGATATTCAAAAAACAGGTAATCTTCACGTTATGATGGAACAAATCCGTCAAATGAAACGTAAGCAAAAAACTTTAGCAATAAATATTTTAAAAAGTACAAGAAGAGAAGCTATCAAGGCTCTTTTACGTGATGAAAAGAAACGTAGGAGAATTAAAGTTCACGCAATGTCGTTAGTTGAGAGAAGAAAAAATCTTCAAAGCAGAATTTTGGAAGAAGAAGATTTTAAACCGTTATTGGAAGCGTTTCCTTGTTGGTGTGTAACAACTTATGCGGTGTCTGATTCCCTTCCGCTAAAACCGGGCATGTTTGATGTTGCAATTATTGATGAGGCTTCTCAATGCGATATTGCAAGTTGTTTCCCAATTATGTACAGGGCAAAGAAAACTGTTGTTGTTGGAGATGACAAACAGCTTCCGCACTTATCATTCTTGGAAAAAGCAAAAGAACAATCTTTCTTGAGCCAATACGGTATTCCGGATAAATATCAGTTGATGTGGAGATTTAGAACTAATTCAATGTTTGATTTGGCGGATTATTATTCTATGAATTCTGTAATGTTGGATGAACATTTTAGAAGTTTACCGCCAATTATCAATTTTTCTAACCATGAATTTTATTCAGATAGAATCCGTGTGATGAGAAAAGATAAGGACGATGAGTTAGCTCTTGAAATGATTAATGTTCCGGATGGTAAAGTTGATATGGATGCAACACGTAACCTTCCTGAAATCGAAGCATTGGTTAAAACATTGCACGAAATTATTATTGAAGATGAACGTAAAAATCCTGATAAACCGGTTACGATTGGTATTATTTCGCCGTTCAGAGCTCAAGTTGAACAGTTAAAAATATCAGTGCCAAAAGTTCTTTCTGATTATATGATTAAAAAGCACCAGATTGAAATTGGTACGGCTCATACTTTCCAAGGTGATGAAAGAGATATTATTTTGATGTCTTGGTCTTTTGCAAATAATTCATACCCTCAAAGTATAACGTTCTTGCAAAAACCTAATTTGTTTAATGTTGCGATTACAAGGGCTAAAAATAAATGTATAAACTTTGTTTCGCATGACATTGAAACAATGCCGGATGGACATTTTAGAAATTATGTTTCATTTATCAAACAATATCAAGAGCGAAAATCTGCATTAATTAATAACGAAATAGATGAAAATATTTATAAAAATAAACTGGAACGAGAAATTGCCACAGAAATCAGAAAACTTGAACACAAAGTTACTGCGGGAGTTGATATTGCAGGTTTGAGTGCAGATTTAGTTGTTGACGATAGTTTTGTTATCGAAGTTGACGGTTTGGAGGATAATCCAAAAGCTCACATTTCGAATATGAAAAAACAAGCAATTTTAGAACGCTGTGGTTTTAAGGTTAAACGTATAACTTATAGGGAATGGCAATATTCTGCAAAGGCTTGTTTAGATAGAGTTTTGGCAACAGAATAAAATAAAAAGGACGGTTTTATATGAGCCGTCCTTTTATATTATTTATACGTCTTTATATTTCTTTCCGCCTTTTGGAACTTGTGGTTTGCCGTCTTGTCTTGAATATTCTTTTATAATATCTTCTTTGCCTGAATAATTTAAAAAGAATTCCATGAAACTTTTGATTTGTTCTTCGTCATCTTCCGGAACATAGAATGGTGAAAGTGTAATAGAAATGATTTCTGGGCGAATATTTCTTTTTCTTATTGTAGATAACATTTTTGATGTAGCTTTATCTATTTCTTTTTCGTTTAAATTATTTTCCCATCCTCCTGTTGTGTCGTATCCGGAGTTGCTGATATAATCCATATCCAGACTTAAGAAAACTTTTTTGTTTCTGAAATTCGGTAGGGTTTCTTCTGTGCAAGTTATAACTTTTATTTTTTTATATCTTGGATTTTTTAATTTTTCTTCATCCTTTGCGGTTGCGATTTCTTCCATCCAACCTGATTGAGTATCAATCCAAAAATATTGGACGTATGGTGTTTTATGTACATTCGGGTTAACTTCTTCTTCCGGTTTTTTAGAGTTACCTTCCATGCAGCTTCTTATCCCTTCAACATCCTGATCCATAAAATTCCATTGCATAATTTCATCAATCGCTTCTGCTTTTGGCATAACCCAATAAACAGTATTTATTTCCGGATTTTTTATAACTAATTCATTTATCCAGTTATATATTTGAGCTCCGTATTTGGGGCTAATTTTTTGATATACGAACAAATCGCTATGAGTGTCAAAGTTTATAATTGTATCAGGAATTTCGATATTTTTTTCTCTTGCGGTTTCGATTACATCTAGTGCTTGACTGTGGTCAATATTAATATCAATCAGTTGAAGTTTTTTGCAAATTGTCTTTATTTTTGATGAATCTTGAGTATAAAAAATTCCCCAAATAAGAACTAAAATTAGGACTATCGGAATAAGTGCAATTGCAAATTTTTTTAACTTTTTCATTTGTTCCCTCTTGGGAAAATTATACATTCTTGCAATCTTGTGTGTCAAATTGTGAGGGGATTAATTTTACATCGAGTGTTTTTAATATAAGATAAAATAAAGAGCAAAATAGAAAAGGGAAGATAATGAAAAAAGTTTATATAGAAACAATGGGTTGTCAGATGAATAAATCCGATACAGAAAGAATGTTTGGAATGCTTTCAAATTTCGGGTATGAAGAAACTGATGTTCCTAAAGAAGCAGATTTGTTGATGGTTAATACCTGTTCTATCAGACAGTTGAGTGAAGATAAAGCATTCAGTTTGATTGGAACTTGGGGAAAATGGAAAAAAACAAAACCGGAACTAAAAATTGGTTTCTGCGGTTGTGTTGCTCAACAAAAAGCTGAAGAAATTTTTAAACGAGCTCATTATGTAGATTTTGTTTTAGGAACTCATAAAATTTATTCTCTTCCGGATATTATCAAAAAAATTAACGAAGGCGAAAAGGTTTGTGAATGCGAGGAAACTAACGCAACAGAAGATGATAAAGCTGTAAAATTTGAAATAGATAGAGTTAAATCTGTTAATGCGTGGATTCCGATTACAGAAGGTTGCAACAATTTCTGTACATATTGTATCGTTCCTTACACAAGAGGTCGTGAACGTTCAAGACTTCCTGAAACTATTTTGAAAGAAGTTAAAGATGCCCTAAATTCAGGCTTTAAAGAAATTACTTTGTTAGGTCAAAATGTTGACAGTTACGGCAAAGATTTTAATGATAAAAATTATCGTTTGGCTGATTTACTCCGTGATGTTAATGCAATTGAGGGTAAGTTTAGAATCAGATTTGTAACATCTTATCCAACAGATATTACTGATGAATTAATTAATACCGTGGTTGAACTTGATAAGGTTTGTGAATATTTTCATATTCCTATGCAATCAGGTAGTACAGAAGTTTTGAAAAAGATGAATAGACGTTACGATAGGGAAA
>CALAWF010000268.1 GCA_937894665.1 uncultured bacterium
GTCTTATGAAACTTGCGAAGAGTATTTAGGCGAAGATTCAACAGAAATTTTGGATGAAAATACTAAAAAACTTTTAAATACTGCAATAATAAATCCCGAAGTACAAATTGATTTTCTCGACTTTTTGGCATCAATCAGGGTTCAAGATAAAATTACTTTGCTAAATTCTTTTGAAGGTGATTTTTCAGATGATGCTTTGGCAAATATTTTGATTCCTGTTTTTGTTTCTGAACCGGAAAGTCCGGAAGGTAAAGAAGCCTTAAAAATTTTAGGAACGACAAAATCTCAACTTGCTTTGCATGTATTAGACGAAATGTCAAAATCTGCCAAAGGAGAATTATCTCAAGAAATCAGGAGGGCATTATCTACTCTAAAAATTTCAGGAATTAGAGAAGACAATACAAAAGAATTTTACAAAAAAATCTTGTCTGATAGTGTTCCGTATAAGTTCTATATCACATATCCGGACGGGCATGGTGATCAGGCTTTAATATTTACAAGGAAAACTAAAGAAGGCAAAATTCGTTTTGTTTCAATCGTTACAAATATTGAATCCGGAGTAAAGGATTGTTTCGGATTTTTTGAAATTTCACAATTTGAATGCGACAAGATTTTAGAAAGATTTTTGAGAGATGAAAAAACAGTGGAACTTCCTCCTGAATCATTTAAAACCATTTTGCATAATGCTCAAATGCAATCAATTTTGAGAAACGGTAATAATTGGAAATTACCGTATGAATATGTTTGCTGGGCAAATTTGTTGTTGGATATTGATTTTGACAATGAATCAATTGAACAAATTTTAAAAGAACAAATATTACCTCAAAAAGTTGATGATACTATAATTTCTCAGCTTGAAAAGATGAAAATATCTTCTCACTGGTTCTTGGATGGGAATTATAGTGATGAGTTTGAAGATTTGATTTCGGAAATGAAATCTACTGACGATTTGGATTCTCTTGTTCAAAACTATTTATCAAAAGTGTTTTACGAAGAAGAGAGAAAATCTTGGATTGATAAATTGTTAATGAGTGCTTATATAAAATATTCTATCGGCAAAGATGATGAAGCCTCAATGGTTTATGGATTATCACAAGATGAAAGTCTTCTTGCCGAACTTTTTAGAACGATTTTGAAACGTAGTATTTATGAATATTTAATGACAATTAAGTATAACAAAGATTTGAATACCGAAGATTTTACACCTGATGAAATTGATAAAAAAATCAACTATGTTGAAGAAAAGTGGGTGAAAAATGTATAAGGTAATGGCATTAGATGTAGGAACCAAAAGAATCGGTATTGCATTGAGTGATTTCTTACTTATGCTTGCTAATGGTCATTCCTATATTCCACGTGAACCGGAAGACAAGGCAATTGAAACTATATATAAAATTGCAAAAGATAACCATGTTCAAAAAATTGTTGTTGGTATCCCATTAAATATGGATGGAACAAAAGGTTTTCAGGCTGAAAATTGTGAAGAATTTGCTTCAAAGTTAAAGGGTTATGAAATAATTTTTGAGGATGAAAGATTAACATCAGATACCGCAGAAGAAAATTTACGAGCAAAAAAAATCGACTTTAGAAAAGATAAAGGACTGGTTGATATTGAAAGTGCTTGTATTATACTGGAACAATACCTATCAAGAAATAAGTAAAAGGAGAAAATAAAATGGCAGAAGAATTAGATAACACTATTGAAATCATTGATGATGATGGAACAACAATCAAATGTGAATTGTATGATATTGTTGAATTTGAAGGAAAACAATATGCAGTTTTAGCAGAAAAAGATTCAGAAGACGAAGAACCTGAATTAGTATTGATGAGATATACTGAAGAAGGCGAAGAAAGCTACTTTGAAACAATCGATGATGATGAAGAATTTGAAAAAGTTTCAGAATATATTGAAAACTTAGATACCGAAGATGAAGACGAAGAATAAGGATAAATAATTTTGTTTGAAAAATTTACTGAAAAGGCTTTGAATGTAATTGTAGAAGCTCAAAATATTGCAATTTATGACCATTCGGATAAGGTTTTATCTGAACATTTGCTTTTGGCTCTTGTAAAAGAAACAAAGGGATTTTGTGCAAAAATATTCAAATCTTACAATATTACTTATGAGAGATTGGCGGAAGAAATTTATCTTACCCTAAATCTTGAAGAAGCTGATATGACTTCATCAATTCCTTTCAGTAACGATTTCAAACGTATTTTGCAACGCACTATGAATTTGGCTGAACAGTCAGGCAATTCTACCGTTCACTATGAACATCTTGTGCTTGCTGCGATTACGGATAAAGAATCTCGAATTCCGCAGTATTTAGAAAATATCGGTTTTGATATTGAGAAATCAAGACCGTTGATTGAAAAATTAGTTCAACGTAAATCTAAAAAAGATTATCATCCTGAACTTGATGAAAACAAAGAACCTGAAGTTAATTTGACTCAAGAAACAGATTCTCTTTTTGATAATCCGGAATCTGCTAAGGTTTTTGAAAGAGCAGTTGCAAAATTGTCTGCTTCAAATTATGAAATTTTGGGTACCGAACAAATTATTTCTTCTATATTGGAAGGTAAAGACTCTGATTTGACTAAAATTTTGGCACAGTTTGGCGTTACAGAGGAATTATTTGAAGAAAAATTGTCAAGAGTTCAATCCCGTCAAGCAGAATACGAAGGACGTCAAATTGTCTTTACCCCAAACGCATTTATTGCTATGAGTTTGGCTTTGCAAACTGCAAAAGAGTTAGGTTCTTCTGAAGTATTGCCTGAACATATGATTTTAGGGCTTTTGAAGACTAAAAAGGGTGTAGCTTATAATATATTTAAAGAATTGCATATCAACGATGATGATTTGGCACATGGAATTATCAAACCGATTGAAAAGCAAATGCCTGAAACTCTTACAATTCTTCGACTTGCAAAACAAGAAGCAAGACGACTTGGACGAAATGTTGTTGGTACTGAAATGTTTCTACTTGGTATAATTGGAGAAGCAACCGGTATCGGTGCAGTTGTTTTGAACGAGTTAGAAATAAATATTCGTGATGCCAGACTTGTTGTTGAAAAGATTGTTGGAGCTGGAAATGAGTATTCTGATTCAGAAATTGTTTTCACAAAAAGAGCAAAACGAGTTTTAGAAACTGCTTGGGAATATGCTAAAAAAGCTAACAAAACAAAGATTGAATCTTCTGATTTGTTATGGGCAATTACAACAGAACCAAATTCTCTTGCTATGCAAGCTCTGGAACAACTTGGAACAGATGTTGTAGAAATCAGAGAAGGTATCAAAAAACACTCTGTTAAACAATAATTATGAATGAAATTCATCAAAAAATTGAATTGTTTTTAAATAGATATAACTTGAATAATCCGGATTTTACTTATTTAGTTGCTTTTTCCGGAGGTTTTGATTCAATGTGTCTTTTGGATTCTTTGCGAAAAATTACGCCTAATCATATTGTCGCCCTTCACTTAAACCATGGTTGGAGAGGAGAAGAAAGCAATTTAGAAGAGGTGAATTGCCGCAAATTTTGCATGTCGATTGGAGTTAGTTTTTATGGTGAAAGACTTTCAGAAACTGTTGCCAAAACTGAAACTGCAGCACGGGAAGCCAGATATGATTTTTTCAAAAGATGTGCTGAAAAATTTAACAGTGATATAGTTTTCACGGCACATAATAAAAATGATAATGCCGAAACTTTAATCTATCGAATATGTAAAGGTACTGGAATTTCTGGGCTTCAAGGAATTTCTCCTCATAGAGATATTTATTATCGACCTTTGCTTGAGGTGAGCCGTGATGAAATTGAAAATTATTGTAAATCCCAAAATTTAACTCCAAATTCTGACAGTTCGAATTTCAATACGAAATATAAAAGAAATTTTATTCGGGCAAAAGTTTTGCCTATGTTGGCAGAGGTTAATCCAAATATTGTTGAAACAATCAATTCTCTTTCTACTGTCGCAAAAGAAGAAACAGAGATTGTAGAAGAATATTTGTATTCTATTTTGGATAAAATTTCAGATGGTAATAAAATTAAAACTCCGAAATTTTTAAATCTTTCCGATTCTATTCAGAAACGCATTGTCTATAATATTTTTATTGAAAATAATCTTGATTATACACGAGAAAAAATTCTGAAAATTTATGATTTTATCAAGGAAAATTTAACTTCAAAATCCGGTAAAACCTGTTCTCTTACAACTGATTTGTGGATTTTTACGAGCGAAAAATATATTGAAGTTATTGCTAATTCTGTAGTTAACTTCCCCCCAATCCATATTTCTCAAGAGGGAAAATATGAAACAGATTTTGGAACTTTAGAAATCTCCAAATGTTCTAATGGTGTAAAAAATTTTCCAAAAGATAGTGAAAGTGTAATTTATGCAGATTTGAGCGGATTAGATTTTGATTTTGAATTAAGAACAAGACGTGATGGGGATTTGATTTGTCCTTATGGGCTTTCTGGAACTCAAAAACTAAAAAAATACCTAAATTCAAAAAAAATACCAAACCATGAGAAAGACAATTTGTTGTTTTTTACTCAAGGGAAAGAAATTCTTTGGGCTATCAATTTAGGAATTAGTGATAAAATAAAAGTAAAAACAATTCCGACCCACAAAATTACGTGGAAACCAATGGAAAAGAGGGGCTAATATGGAAGTTAAAGTAGAAGATTTAAAAGTTTTGTTTAGTGAAGAACAAATTCAAAAACGAATTAAAGAACTTGCAAAAGAGATGAATGCTTTTTATAAGGGAGAAGATGTTGTTGCAATATGTGTTTTGAAGGGTGCTGTAATGTTTGCGGTTGACCTAGTAAAACATTTGGATATGCCTTTGCAGATGGAATTTATCAGATTGTCCAGTTATGGTTCTGCGATGTCAACAACAGGAAAAGTTAACGCTGTTGATATAAAACTTCCTGATTTGAATGACAAAAATGTCTTGATTATTGAGGATATTGTTGATACCGGTTTGACTGCAAAATTTTTGATTGATTTTATGCACTGCAATTTCAATGCCAAGTCTATAAAATTCTGTTCTCTTTTGGATAAAAAAATTACAAGGAAAGTTGATATAGAACCGGATTATTATGGTTTTGAAGTTGATGACAAATTTGTAATTGGTTATGGCTTGGATTACGATGGATATTACCGTAATTTGCGATATATCGGTTATAAAGAAATGTAGATGAGGTTTTTGGATTGTACAAAAATGCAATAGAAAAAATCAATAAATTTTATGACCTTAATTTAAACTCTTCTTCTCGCAAAGAAGCTATTTTTGAGGTGTTGGAAGAAATTATTCCATTTTGGCGAGGGGCAATTTTTTATCTTTCTCCGGATAATTTATCCCTAGAATTTAGTAAGAATTTTGAAAAAATTGAGACAATTAAGATAAGTGAAAAATTGTCTGCTAAATTGTACGATACGACCGATGAAACTTTTAAACCTGATATAGCAAAACTTTTTAATACCCAAGAAGAACGCTTGCTTTGTGAAAAACTTGTTATAAAAGGGGTAGTATTTGGAATAATTGTTTTAGAAAAAGAAAATGAAGATTTTTCTTTTGATGAAAAACTTATCTTCAAAACTTGTGCATCAATCATTGCAAATTTGATTAAAGATTTAGAACTTTCAAAAGTCTTGAAAATGCAGGTTGAGGCACTGCAATCCGGAATAATTACTTCTAACAAAGCCTATGAAACGGTAAAAAAACAGAATAAGAAAATTAAAGAAAACGAAAAACAGCAAAACGAGTTTATTGCAAATATATCTCACGATTTGCGAACTCCTCTAAATTCTATTATTGGATTTTCAGAACTTTTGTCTAATAAAATTGTTGGAGAATTGAACGAAAAACAAAACGGTTATGTTGAAGATATAAAAATTGCGGGATTGAAACTTCTTGAAATGATAAACGAAGTTCTTGATATTGCAAAAATCGAATCACATACGGTAAAACTCAATATCTCTGATATATATGCAGATGTTTTGATAGATGAAGTTTGCAATATAATCAAACCGATTTCTGATAAAAAACATATTAGTATTTCAAAAAATATTGTAGGTGAAATTTTATTTAAAGGTGATTTTATAAAGTTACAACAAGTTCTCTTCAATATTTTAGGCAATGCCGTAAAATTTTCTCCGGAAAATTCAGAAATAAAAATTTCTGCAAAACGTAATCAAGATAACGTTGTCATAACAATAAAAGATGAAGGCATTGGAATTCCTAAAAAATATCAGAAAAAGATATTTGAAAAGTTTTTCCAAGTAGAAAATTCTATGTCAAAAACAGAAGCATCAACCGGTTTAGGTCTTGCAATTTCAAAAGAGTTTGTAAAAATGCACGGAGGAGAAATTATTGTTAATAGTTCTCCGGAAAAAGGTGCCGAATTTACCATAACTTTGAAAACAAATTACCAAGGATAATTTGCCGGTATTTTCCAACCGTTTTTATAAATTGCTGCAGCACATCCTGAACCTACCCCTGTACGTTTTCCGCCTGTAGCTCCGCCTTTGGTACCTGTCTTACTGCAAGCTCTATAAACACTGGTACCTTTTTTAGTTAAGTCTTCAACTGAGTAAGATACATGTGGTGTTCCGCAGTTATCAAAACTTCCTGGGTAAACGCCGTTAGCAATTCCGTTTGCTTTAGCTCCTCCACACAGATTGTTGCTGTTCATTACATAAAAAACAAAAACATCTTTTCCAAGAACGTTTTTTCTGCTTTTGCCATTAATATCAACAACTATTGAGGTTAAGTTATAACCATCAATTTTACTAAAACCTAAAATCATTCCATTCGTAAGCACAAGGCTATATGGTACAGAATCGGTAACTTTGGTTCCTGTTAAATCGTAATAGCCGTTAAAATTTTCTGTTTGCCAACAGCCATCAGACATTTTGGTACAAATTCTTGCAACTTTGAGATAAGGTGTAAAATAACGTTCTGCAAATTCTTGGATAGGTAAAGACGTATCAAGTTCGCCTGCTCCGGATTCATCGGTATCATAAATAGAACTTCTGATTGCTTGATTTATGATGGAATCTGCTTCCATCAGCCCTGAAACGGCAGCATGTTTTTGAGCATTAGCAATTAGTGTCGGAATAGTCATTGCTGCAACGACTCCAATAATTCCTAATGTAATCAATACCTCTGCAAGTGTAAATCCTATTCTTTTACAGAAAACTTTTGTCATAAACCAAACCTTTCTCTCATTTACAATGATAAATTTACTGAAAAATATCATTGTTAGCTCTATATTATCATGGGTGATTATATTTTTCAAATTATTTATCATTAGTAGTTCATTATTTATTCTCTGGAAAATTATTAAAATATAACAAAGGGAGTAATGATGAATATAAAAAAGTCTATAGGTAAAAGAATTAAAGAACTACGTAAAATTCGCCATATGTCGCAAGAACAGTTGGCTGAATTGGTTGATATAAATCAAAATGCTCTTAGTTATATTGAAACTGGAGAGAATTTTTTCTCTGCCGAAACATTAGAAAAACTAATCAATGCTCTTCAAATTGATCCATCTGAACTTTTTGAGGTAAAACATCTTCAAAATAATGAAAAGTTGTTGGAGAAAATTGTTCAAATGTTGAGAGAAAATCCTGACAAAATAAAAGATATTTACAAAATTACCAGAAGTTTAGTTCAATAAAATAAATTTTTGTTGTATAATTTCAGCAGAAAAGGAGAGCCAAAATGGATCAAGAAACCTATATGAAAATAATGGGCTATGTCCCAACAGTTATAGAAGCTTCTTCTCGTGGAGAACGCTCTTTTGATATTTTTTCAAGATTATTGAGAGAAAGAATTATCTTTTTAGGAACAGAAATTGATGACGAAGTTGCAAACTCTGTTGTTGCACAGCTTTTGTTATTAGACAGCGAAAATTCTGAAAAAGATATTATGTTATATATTAATAGCCCTGGTGGTGTTATCACTGCCGGCATGGCAATTTACGATACAATGAACTTAATCAAGTCTGATGTTTCTACAATCTGTCTTGGTGAAGCAGCTTCAATGGGTGCATTCTTACTTTCTGCAGGTACAAAAGGTAAGAGAATGGCTTTGCCTAGTGCAAGAATTATGATTCACCAACCTTTGGGAGGTGCTCAAGGTCAAGCTACAGATATTGAACTTGAAGCAAAAGAAATTCGTAGAATGAAGGATATGTTAATAGGAATTATGGCAGAAAATTCCGGACAACCTTTTGAAAAAGTTAAAGAAGATTGTGAACGTGATCACTATCTATCAGCATATGAAGCTTGTGAGTATGGCTTGATTGATAAGGTTGTTGAAAAAAGTCATTAATTATAATTATTAAGAAATATTAACAAAACGTCTGAAAACATGCAATTACTTGGGATTGCATGTTTTTATATATATGTAGGTTAGATAAAAACAAAATTAAAGGTTAGGTTAATTAAATTAAAAAGGTAGGTTAGTATTATGGGCTTATTTATGTTTACTGCTCGTATTAATAGCTTGATTCACATGAAGCTGAATACGGAGTACAAATTACAGAAAATTACCAAAAAACTTATGGATGTCCAACAATACGCTGCAATGGTAGGTAAAGGCGAAATTTCAATTGGCGATTTGTTGAGTTCTCCAAGTTCTATGATGGGAAGATCATTAGGTTACTTTGCTTGGGCACACAATAATTCATTGCAATATATGCAACAAAATGCTCCATATATGCAACAAATGTATGCACAACAAATGCAACAACAAAATCAAGCACAACAACAGCAAATGATGAACTTCATTCAAAGATCTTTGTACATTCAAGGTAGAGAACGTATGAAAGAAATTGAAACTAAAAACTTGAATGAAGAAGAAAAAAGAATTACTTATGAAAAAGAAAAATGTGAAACTTTATTGTCTGAAATAAATGAAGAACTTAAATCAGCTAGAGAAGCTCGTAAGCAGGGCATTCAAGATTTAGCTCCTCACTATACCGGACTCGGTTAAACTGACTAACTAACTTATCCTCATATAAACTAACCCTAACCAATAAAAAAGGACTTGAAAATTTTTTCAAGTCCTTTTTAGCAACTTAAATAATTTTAATAAAACTCTCCTTCCAGGCTTGTCAAAATAAATTATCTGTTATAAGATAAAGTCATAAATAGTCTAACTGCCAAAAAACGCCCATGACGTAATAAGTGGTTTTTCCCCGCAAGAATAAAGGTCAATCGGAGCAAACTTCATTTGGTAAGAGACGGGTAGATGGATACTCCGGAGCAAATCCGGCATTAAATAAGGAAGTCAACATAGTTGTGTCTTTGTTTGATGGCAAAAAGTTTCGGAAGTCCGCAAGTAGTAAAGGAAAATTATTATGACAATGACAGACCCAATAGCAGATATGCTTACAAGAATCAGAAACGCAGCAATGGTTTCTCACGAAACAGTTGAAATTCCTGCTTCAAAATTGAAAGTTCAATTAGCTAAACTTTTAAAAGAAGAAGGTTTCATTTCTGATTACGAAGTAAAAGAAGAAGGCAAATTCAAAGTTATTTCTATCACTTTGAAATATGATGCTAACCGCAAACCTGTTATTACAAAATTAGAAAGAATTTCTAAACCTGGTTTAAGACACTACTCAAAAGCTAAAAACTTACAAAAAGTTTTAGGCGGCTTGGGTGTAGCTATCGTTTCAACTCCAAAAGGATTGTTAACAGATAGAAAAGCTAGAAAAGAAAACGTTGGTGGCGAAGTTCTTTGCTACGTATATTAATACGTAACTTTTCGACAATTCGGATAACTTTTCCGAAAAAAGTGTTCGGGTTCAATTGGTAGAAAAGCCCGAAACTCAGTAGATATACCATAAGGAGAAATAAAAATGTCAAGAATTGGTAAAAAACCAGTTGAAATCCCTCAAGGTGTTGAGGTTAAAGTTGAAGGACAAGTTGTTACAGCTAAAGGACCTTTAGGAACAGAAGTTGTTAACGTTCGTCCAGAAATCGCAGTAAAAATGGAAGATAACCACGTTGTATTATCAAAAGTTGGTACTTCTCGTGAAACTGATGCTTTATACGGTTTGTCTAGAACATTAGTTGCTAACGCAATCCACGGTGTTAAAGACGGATTTGTTAAAAAGTTAGAAATCAACGGTGTTGGTTATAGAGCTCAAATGCAAGGTTCTACTTTGAATATGGCTTTAGGTTACTCTCACCCTGTTGATATTGTTCCTCCAGAAGGAATTACAATTACAGTTGAAGCTAACACAAAAATCACTGTTAAAGGTTCTAACAAACAAACAGTTGGTGATGTGGCAGCCCTAATCAGATCAAAACGTCCACCTGAAGTTTACAAAGGTAAAGGTGTTAAATACGAAGGTGAATACATCAGACGTAAAGCTGGTAAAGCTGGTAAAAAATAGGATTAAAATCCTAGTACTGAACTTGTTTCAGTATTTAGCCCGTATAATTCATTGTATGGGTGGTAATAAAATAATAAAGCCCGTATAAACCCTTGAAAGTGGTTATTCAAGAAGGTTTGGGTATGAAAGGACAATAAAATGATTAAACAACAAACAAGAAAACCATTAGTTCAAAAAAGACACAGATCAATCAGAGTTAAAATTTCAGGAACTTCTGAATTTCCTAGATTGGCTGTATATAGAAGTACAAAACACATTTACGCTCAATTAATTGATGACGTAAATCACGTAACAATTGCTTCAGCATCATCAAATGATAAAGATTTGAAAGAAAAATTATCACATGGTGGTAACATTGAAGCTGCTAAAATTGTTGGTGAAGCAATCGCTCAAAAAGCTAAAAAAGCTGGTGTTGAATGTGTTGTATTCGACCGTGGTGGATTCTTATATCATGGTAGAATTGCAGCATTAGCAGATGCAGCTAGAGAAGCTGGTTTGATGTTCTAATTTGAATAAAGATTTAAAAAATCTTTAAAGCAGCGGATTTGGATTTTCAAATCCGCTGTTTTGTTACTTTGGAATATTTTATTTGCATTTTTTTCTGATTTTTATTCGTAAAATTTATTCAGCTCAGTAGGTTGCACTTCATACTAAACTAATTTTCTTATAGGCTTAAACGTTATTTTAAATATGTTTTTCCAAGTTAGAAATAATTGTAGATTTTGGCATTAAGCCGGTCATTCTTTCAACTGCTTCTCCTTGCTTGAAAACTAAAAGACTTGGAAGTCCGCTGATAGAATATTCCTTTGCTGTTTTTAAGCAATTTTCAATATTAACTTTGGCAAATTTAACTTTGCCTTCGTAGTCTTGTGCAATTTCTTCTATTACCGGTCCTAATTTTCGGCAAGGTCCGCACCAAGTAGCCCAAAAATCAACCAATACAGGAATTGGTGAGTTAATTACTTCTTGTTCAAATTGTTCATCGTTTAAATCTATAACATTTGCCATAATATTGCCCCATTGCTTAACTAACGCTTCATATTCTATCACGGAAAAAATTTTTATGCTATTATCTATATAGGACTAATTAGGACAGATAAATGGCAAGAAAAAAAGTAATAGAGATAGTTTTAGACACAGAGACTACGGGATTGGATTATACAAGAGAGAAAATGGTTGAATTTGCAGCCCTTCGTCTTGAAAACGGTAAGATTAAAGATGAATTTCAAACTCTTATAAATCCTGAACAACACATTAGAAAATCAAGTATAGCAATTCACGGAATTACTCCGGATATGGTTGTTGATGCTCCAACAGAAGCAGAAGCAATGCCAAAAATTTTGGAATTTATTGGGGATTATCCGATTGTTGCTCATAACGCAATTTTTGATTATACTTTCATCAACGAAGCATCAAAGCGTGTTTTTGGTAAAGAAATTTCAAATGAAAGAATTGATACACAACAAATGTTCAAGGAAGTTTATCCGGAACTTGATGCTCATGGTTTGAACGCTTTGACTGAAAAATTTAAGGTTGAATTGAAAGATCACCATAGAGCAATGGGTGATACAATGGGCTTGGCTTTGGCTTATCCAAAGTTGAAAAAATTGTATTTACAAAAGTTTGATTGGGAAAATAAACAACTTGATAATGTTGAATACTTGTTTGAAAGATTTTTGAGAATTCAACAAACTGTAACTACTTTGCAATCTGAGTTACAGGATTTGAAATCTGTTTTCAAATTGTATTTTGAACAAGGCGGAAAACCAATTACCTCACAAGAAGGTGATATGCTCATTTATAACTCAAAACAAAGTTTTGGTTATGATTTCAATACAATAAAACCTATATTGGAAGAAATTGGGGCTTTAGAAAAAGCTACAAAATTGAATACAGGATTTATTGATAGATTGGTTCATGGTCATAGCTTGGATGAGGAAAAAAGAGAAATCATCAAGAATGCAAGACAAGAATTAACAGAAACAAGAAATATTCAAGTAATTAGAAATAAACAATAGGAAATAGGAGAAGAAACTATGTTAAAGAAATTAGGGGCATTCTTTAAAGAGCCTCCAATTGCGGAACCTATTCAGGATCAAGAAAAAGTTGATTCGATGTATAAACATTGGCGTTTAAGAATTTTTTACGCATGTTTCATAGGTTACACAATTTTTTATTTATGTAAAAAGAACATTGCAGTTGCTCTTCCTGGCATCATGGAAGAATTTCACTATTCAGCAACTGAATTAGGTTTGTTAGGAAGTTCACTTTATTTGACTTACGGTATTGGTAAGTTTGTAAATGGTGTGTTGGCTGACGGTTCTGACGTTAGAAAATTTTTCCCAACAGCACTTTTGATGACAGCAATTGCAAACATTTTATTTGCATTAGCACCAAACTTTGTAAGTATTTTGGGCTTGAGTGCAAAAATGTCAGCAATGGTTTTATTGTGGACATTGGCTTTTCTATGGGGTGTTAGCGGATGGTTCCAATCTGCTGGTTTCCCTGCTGTAGCCAAGAGTTTGACATACTGGTATTCAAATTCTGAGCGTGGTACAAAATGGTCATTGTGGTCATGTTCTCACCAAACAGGAACATTCTTAAGTTTCATTTTGGCAGGTCATATTGCTGCACACTTTGGCTGGAGAGCTGCATTTTTAGTTCCTGGTGTTTTAGCTGTAATAACTGCATTGTGGTTATTTGACAGATTACGTGATAGACCTCAGTCTTTAGGACTTCCTGATGTTGAAGTTTATAGAGAAGAACCGGTTAAAGAACAATCTGCTGATGCTAAAAAAGAAGAAGATGAAATGTCTTACGTTCAAATCTTCAAAAAATATGTTTTGTGTAACAAAACTCTTTGGTTGTTGGCAATTGCATATATTTTCGTTTACATTATCAGATTCGGTGCTGAAGACTGGATGATTATGTATTTGAAAAATGCTAAAAATATCAAACTTGAAGATGCAACAAACATGATTGCTTCATTACCTTTAGTTGGTATTTGCGGAACGGTTTGTGCAGGTTTGATTTCGGATAAATTGTTCAAAGGTAAAAGAGCTCCGGTTAACTTGTTATACTTAGTTGGTGTAATTTGTGCCGTAATTGCTTTGAAATTCAATACAATTCCTGCATTGAACTATGTAATCATTGGCTTGCTTGGGGCATTCACTTATGGTCCACAAATGATGATTGGCGGACTTTGTGCAGTTGAATCAAGTTCTAAGAAGGTAGCATCTGCAGCTTCTGGATTTACCGGAACATTTGGTTATATCGGTGCCTTTTTATCAGCAACAGGAACAGGTTTCTTGGTTGATAAATTAGGTAAAAACGGTGTTCAAAACTGGGATGGAGCAATTTACTTCTGGTTAGCATCTGGTATAATTTGTTTCATTATTTGTGCAATTTTGGCTATTGATGAATACAAAAAAGATTCTAAAAAAGCATAATTGCGATTAGTTTAATAATATAACAGTGAAGTCGGCGATGAATTTTCATCGCCGACTTCTTTTTGTAAGGAACAAGGAAATAAGGGAATAAGTTCGTTACAAAAAGGCTCTAAGACATAAGGCATTAAGGCACTATGTTCTTTATGTAATTATTCCTCAGAATGACGAATGCGTAAAGCCAATTCGGTCATTGCGAGCGAAGGCGAAGCAATCCAGCTGATTTTCAA
>CALAWF010000269.1 GCA_937894665.1 uncultured bacterium
GATTGCCAGTACCCAGAGGACTGTATTTTTTTCTTTCTCTTCTTCTTTTTTGTTCTCTTTATTTATTTCAACAGTATCAGGACGTTGAGCCATTTTATCGCTTGGCAGCCAATAACTGTTTGACTGTTGCGGTCTATTAGAAACCAAGTCAAACGGGTTTTCTTTTTTATCTATTTGAGATACTGAATTTATCATAAAATCACTAGCCTACTCTTATATAAAATAGTAGGAATAATAAAAATTGCCTATTTAATAAGTTTTATTACGAAAAAAGCTCCGTATCAATAACTTTGGCAACCTCTAGAGCAGAATTTTTATCCGAAAGTTGTTCCTTAACTTTGCCCAAATCTTTAATCATTTGTTCACGTCTTTCAGAATTATACAAAAGTTCTTCTATTTCATAAACAATATTCATCGGAGTTGCGTTATTTTGCAAAATTTCAGGAACTATATCTTTATCTGCAATAATATTAGGAAGACATACTCTTTTAATACATCTTACAAGCAAATACAACCAATATAAAATTTGAGGTCCTTTATAAGCAATAATCATTGGAGTTTTGTATAAACAAGCCTCAAGTGCAACCGTACCGGATGCCAAAATCAAAGCATCGGAAACACTTAACAAAGCCTGATTTTCGCCTTTGATAACCTTTATATCACAATCACCAAGGTATTTTTCATAAACTTCATCCGATAAATTTGGAGCATGAGAAATACAGAACTGCAAATCAGAATGTCTATCTCCCAACCTGCGAACGGATTCTTTAAATACAGGCATCAAATTTCTCAATTCAAATTCTCTTGAGCCAGGGAATACAGAAACAAGTCTTTTTTCAGTATCAAGTCCATGATTTCTAAAAAATTCTCTTTTTCCTGCAGCAGGAGGAAGTTGAGATACAAGCGGATGACCACAATAATGAGTATCAATGCCATACTGAGCATATAATGGCTTTTCAAATGGAAAAATACACAAAACTTTATCAACAAACCATTGAATAAGTTTTATTCTATATTTTCTGCTTGCCCAAACTTGTGGCGGAATATAATAGAAAACTTTGATTCCAGCATCGTGCAAAAATTTAGCAACACACAAATTAAAAGCACCATAATCAATCAACAACACCAAATCCGGTTTGTAATCATTTTTCAAATAATCAACAACAGCTTTACCAAGTTTGATATGATTTATCAAAATATTAGCAGAAATGCCCATTGCAGACATTTTATCTTGATTTGTAAAAAGTTTAACACCTTGAGCCTCAAGATTAATTCCGCCAATACCTTCTATTTGAACATCAGAACCCAACGCTTTCAACTCTTTAACAACATTTGAAGCGTGGATGTCGCCTGAATATTCACCTGTGATAATAAAAATCTTTTTCATCTATACTGCCATTATTACTATATTGTGCTTATCAGCATACTTAACAACTTTTTCTTGATCAACAATAATTGTTTCATTTGCCTCAACGGCAATCAATGAAGCATGGTAATGACGCATTGTTCTAAGAGTTCTCATTCCGATTGCAGGAATATCAAATCTCTTATCTTGTTTTGGTTTTGCAACTTTTACAATTACCGCACCTTCTTTTGCAAGTTTTGCACCACGTTTGATACAAACATCTGTACCTTCAATCGCTTCTACTGCCATAATCATTTTATCTTTAATTACTACAGATTGACCAACATCAAGTTTACCCATTTCTTTTGCCAACCAAAAACCGTAATTTACATCTTCCATTTGAGCATCTGTCGGTTTGTGGCAACCCAAAACACCCGCAGGAATCATTAGGTTTTTGATGAAAATTGTTTGATCCAAAACTTCAATACCAATTTTTGCAAGTTCTGATACAATCATCAACATAACTTGATCATCGTTTAATCTTGTTGCTTCCTTGATTAAATCAACGGCTCTTTTATCAAACTTGTGAAGCTGCAAAAGAACTTTTTTATGAACCTTACCCAAGAAAGTAAGTTGTTTAATACCTTCATCTTTCAAAATTGATTCAATCTTGTTAACTTCTCCAGGATGACAAGAATAAACCTTTGAACAATATTTTTTCAATTCTCTTTCATTGTCATTTGCAAGAGAAATACAAACAACTTCAAAGCCGTTTTCTTTTGCATATTGAGCCATTTTAACCGGTAAAATGCCATCTCCTGCTATCAAACCTTGTTTATTATCTAATGTAATTGTCACGATAATTTTCCTCTTTTACTATTTTATCTTAATGAATAAATCTTTTTCACTTCTTCGCTCGGTAACATTTTAGCACCACCAAGAAGTTTTGAAAAGAGAACAGTCTGAGCATACGCTTCACACAATTCTAATTTCAAATAAGTATCTTTTACATCCTTCCCTCCGACAATAACGCCATGGTTCGCCATCAATACAACATCAAAATTTTTGAAAAATTTAGAAGTTTTTTCAACCAATTCCTTTGAACCAGGAAGAGCATAATCAGCTAATGGAATGTAATCGAAGCAATAAACAATTTCCGCCAAAATATGTTCATCCATTGCTTTTCCAGCAGCAGAAAAAGCTGTCAAATAAGGGGAATGAACATGAAAAATATAATTTATATCTTCACGTTGTTTATAAAATTCGACGTGAAGCATTTTTTCACTTGACGGTTTCTTTGTACCTTCAATTTTATTACCTTCAAAATCAATCAATGTAAAATCATCTACTGCTAAATAACCATTTGCGGTACCTGTTGCGGTAATTAAAATCTTATCATCGCATCTGGCAGATAAATTACCTGAAAATCCCGGGGTAAAATTTTTCACCCCTGCAAGTTTGCCATATTCAATTAATTCCTTTTTAATAGTTTCTATCATTTTACTGAATAGTTTCCTTATTCGGATCTTCAATATCTATAACCTGTGCATACTCTAGCACTTGAGGTTTTGTTTTCGCAGTTGATTTTGTCTTTTTGTTTGAAACAGAAACTTCTGAATCGTCTTTCGCAGGAGAAAATGCTATTTTTCTCTTTTCTTCATCGTCTTTGTTTTGATTTTTGCCTAATCTTTCAGGATTTTTTATTTCCATTTTTTTATAAGTTACAGTTGTACCTTTTGTATCAAAAGCTACATTAAAACCAAAGTATGTTGTCTGACGAACAAAATCGTAACCTAATGTAATTTTCAAGTCGTCAGGTCCGATTGAGAACAAGAAAGCATTTTCTTGGAACATTTTACCGTTCGGAGCATCATCTGAAAGGTTAATATTTCCTGCCCAACCTACAGACAAATATTTGCAAAGTCTAAACGCTTCTGACAAATAAACGCTCTGATGACCATATCTATAAGTATCATATCTTGGTAACGGAGTATGATCAGAATATCCTGACAAGAAATATCCAACATCTTGCATCCAGTTTTTGTATTGCAAGTGTAATCTTGGACCAACTCTACCGATGAACTGAGTATCACCTGTACCATACACAGCAGCTGACCCCTGCATTACAACACCTAAGTTTGCAGAAATTCTTCTTTCTTCATCAGTATATGCCCAAATATGTTGATTTAATTCTGCCATATATCTGAATCTTGTAGTAGAAATACCACCGGATCTAAGTCTTTCACCGTAGAAGTTTCTATCATTATCTTCCATCAAACCAACACCAAATCTGTGGCGGAAACCAAGATTCATATTTTTAGCCAAGAAATCACGAGTAGTATAACCTCTATCGTAGTAAACTTCTGCCATATACTTAGGCATTTGACGACCTAAAAACCATTCATCCATAAATGAATTAGATGCGTACTGCAAGTACAAGTGATCATCTAATCTTTGGATACCTTTCATGAAGAAAATATCCGCAGCAGAAGCATAACCTAATTCTGTTCTGTTAAAAGTATTAAAATATTTAACCGCACCACCAAAACCAAACTTGTGCTGATAATTCAAAAATGGAATAGCTTTAATTACAGAGCCACCAGGACCACCAAATACGAACCCAGGACCTACAAACATACCCACTTTTCTTCTTGTTCCAAATTCAGGATAGTTTGCTTCAAAATAATCACGCTCTTTGTTTGTATAAGCAGTCAAACTTGGCCATTTAAATAAGTATTTACCGTTTTTATAAACTTTTATACCTTTAGCTTTAAATACATCATGATTTTTTCTTGCATCTACATAAATTGAATCAATATCAAGTCTAACATTATTAC
>CALAWF010000270.1 GCA_937894665.1 uncultured bacterium
TACTAGATTAAAATATTTTGTAATCGCTAAAAACAAGGCTAGTACAGCGTTTAAAGTATATTTAGTGTAAACATGTACCTAATTACCATAATTATTTGATCAACTTCGTTAAAGCTTCCAAATGTATGAAATTGTGTTTTAAAAAGGATTTCTCCATTTTTATTTATACAGAAATAATTTCCATTTTCTGTTGTTTTGACAATCGCTTTGCCTCGACTAAAATCTGTTGCTGATATAAATTTATTTTTTAATCTTTTCATTTAGTTATTCCAAAAAATTTCTTTCCATTCCACCTTGTACCTGTGATTTCATTTGCAATTGCAGAAAGACTTTTATAAACATTATCATTGAATTGATATCCATTATCGAGTTTTATAACTTCATATTTTCTTCCCTTAAATTCTCGGATAAGTTTGGTTCCGGTTTTAATTTCTAAAGAAAGAGATGGGGTAAATGTTGAGATTCCTTTTGCATATTTATCGACAAGTTTGTCGATTTGTTTTTGTAGGGATAGTTCTAGTTGGTTATTTTCTTTTTGCCATTTTAAATATTTAATTGCGTATGCTTTATGAATATGTTTAGGCAAATCTGTTTTAAAAATCTTTTTCCACTCTTGTTCAATTTGTGTTCTGTCGAATTTCATGATAATCACCTCATACATAGGATTGCTCTTGTATCTGGGTATTTCAAGTGCTTAGACACAAATCTTTTATGATATTCTCTAAAGAGGAATATGAACCTGCGTTAGACAAGTTGAAACAATGTCAACGCAAACATAGATACTACTATTATGAACAATTAGCAAAAGATAATGCTAAAAATGTTATATTTGTAATGTTCAACCCGAGTACGGCTTGTCCAAATTGTGATGATCCTACGATTAGAAATTGACGAACTTTAGTTGAAAATACATACGGAAGTATGGAGATTATAAATATTTATTCTCAAAGAAATCCAAATGTTAAAGAAATTGCAAAAGACGATAATGAAGAAAACTTGAATTTCATTAAAGCATTTTTAGATAACCGCAAAGGTTCAGATATTGTTGTCGCTTGGGGCTATGGTAAAGAAAAGAAATACAAAACTCAAGTTGAAGCCGTAGAAAAATTGTTAGAGGATTTTAATAAGTATAAAATCATAGTAAAAGAAGAGGTAATTAAAGAGATTCAAAATCTTGATAGACATCCAGCACCAACATCTTGGCCAGTTTTTAATGGGTTTGAACATTCAGCAGAATTAGCTAAGTATTAATATTTATTTACGCCACGTCCATTTCGGACGTGGCGTAAATGCAATTTATATAATATTTTTAATTAAACTTGCAATGTTCGGAGAAAATGTGGTATAATATCCGTATAATATTCGGAGAAAACATGAAATATATTTATCAAAACGCAGACTGGCACAGCTTTAGATGGTGCGGAGAAAGAATTCAAAATTTATTATTAGAAATCAAAAAATCGCAAGGTTTTTTACTGGGGAAAATGGATTCTCTTGGGTTTGATGTCAAGAACAATGCTCTATTACAGGTCTTGACTGAAAATATTATTAAATCATCTGAAATCGAAGGTCAAATTTTAGATAAACATTTGGTTCGTTCATCTATTGCTCGACGATTAGGCATAGACATCGGTGGCGAAACTCTCGTTTCAAGAGATATTGAGGGTGTTGTGGAAATGATGCTTGATGCCACTCAAAATTATACCTCAGAGATGACAAAAGACAGACTTATTGGTTGGCATGCTGCACTTTTTCCGACAGGTTTTAGCGGAATGTACAAAATCAATGTAGGGAATTATAGAACTGATGAACTTGGTCCAATGCAAGTTATTTCTGGCTATGAGGGGAAAGAAAAAGTTCATTATGAAGCTCCATCTGCTTTAATTTTAGAAAAAGAAATGGGAGATTTCTTAAATTATATAAATACAGATAATGAATATGATTTTTTAATAAAAGCAGGTATTGTTCATCTCTGGTTTGTAATTTTACACCCTTTTGATGATGGTAATGGGAGAATTGCAAGAGCATTAACAGATATGATTCTTGCAAGAAGTGATGATAGCAAATTCCGTTTTTATTCAATGTCTTCACAAATACAGAAAAACAGAAAAAGCTATTATGAAATTTTAGAGAAAACTCAAAAGGGCTCAATGGATATAACAAATTGGCTTGTATGGTTTTTAAAAAATCTGTTAATTGCAATACAATCAAGCGGTGAAATCACCAATAAAGTTTTACAAAAAGCTGAATTCTGGCAAAAAAATTCGAATATAGTTTTTAACGAAAGACAAATTAAAGTATTAAATCGGTTTATGGATAATTTCGAAGGTAATCTTACAACAACAAAGTGGGCAAAAATGTGTAATTGTTCACAAGATACTGCTACATTAGATATTAATGATCTAATTGTAAAAAAAATACTGAAAAAAGTTGGCAAAGGGCGAGCTACGCATTATCTGTTGTGTAAATAATTAAAATCCTACAACGTTTTGTAGAGCTTTAGACATTTTGACTTTAACTTCGGCTTCAAGCATTTTGGAAAGTTCGCCTAAATCTGTTATACCCAAGAAATCAGCTTTCTTTTTCACTGTGGCGAAATCTCCTGCCGTTAGCCCTTTTATATAAATATTTGAATTTTTTATGCCAAAGAAATGGTTAAATGCTGAATTTACTTGTTCTTTAGATAAAAAGTCAAATTTAATTTTGAATGTAAATCGTCTTAAACTGGCTTCATCAAGTGTATTCATTAAATTTGTTGTGCAAATAAATGGGTATTCGTGGACTTCCATCCAAGTCAACATTTCGTTAACTTGTGAGATTTCCCATCTCCGAGTTGCATTGTTTCTATTTTGCAAAAATGTATCAGCCTCATCAAAAATTAACATTGCCTTTTTAGATTTTGCTTCTGAAAAAGCTTCTGCTATATTTTGCTCTGTTTCTCCTACGTATGGGGAAATTAAATCACTTGCCCGTTTAATTATTACTTCAAGTCCTAATTCTTTTGCTAAATATCTTGCATATAAACTTTTTCCTGTTCCAGGTTCACCATAAAGACAAAGTGAAAAATTTAGTTTCCTGCAAGTTTTTATTTTGGCTGTCAAGTCCTTTATATCTAAATCTGAATTGACAAGATTATCATTGTATTCTTGCATTTCAAATCCTTTTTTCTTCTTTACATTTTTCTTTTTAGATACTACTTTCGCAAGGTTTTCAACGAATCCTTCAAAATCGTCTTGATTTCCATCAACTAATTTTGTTGTTTTTACTGCATTTGTAATCAATGCAGGAGGAATATCATAATTTTTGTTTAGTTCTACCAGTTTGTCTTTGTCTATTTCAAATTTATTTTTTCGAATTACTCTTTTCCAGATGTTCAAGCGAATATCATCTGTTAATTTTTCAAATTCGATTGTATAAGTCATTCTTCGTAAAAATGCCGGATTAACATTGTATATATTATTGGTTGTCCAGAAAATTGGAATTGGAGTTTCTTCAATAAGGTTATTCAAATATGCTTTTGAAGCACTGCCAAATTCAGTAAAACCTCTATTCATAACATCTTCTGCTTCATCAAAGAGTATGCAAGATTTCCCAACTTTAGATAAGATTACTTGTTTTGAGGCTAGATCGCTTAACCTATCTTTTCTTGTAGCTTCTTTGTCCATGAATTGTGCTGAGGTTGAGTATATATCAATTTGAGCTTTGTTAGCTATAAGCTTGGCAAATTGAGTCTTCCCTGTTCCAACTGAACCATAAAGCAAAATATTTACACCTTTTGTATTGTTTTCAATTGCAGATGTTAGAATATTTTTTGTTATATCTCGTTCTTTGGTTATATGTTTAAAATCGTTCCATTTAAGTTCCGATTTTTGATTTTTACCCAGTAATATGTTTTTTATTTGAGTTTTGGTTTTAATATCAGTGTCAGAAAAAATTTGTAAAATTTTACTGTTTAGTGCTAATTTAGCATCATTAAATCCATGTTTTGTAAAAATACCTTTTTTAATCATTTGGTTTTTAATTTTTGCAACATTCCATTTTTTTAGTTTTAGTACATATATTCCAAATGTTTCAAAATCTTCAAACTGCTTTAAACTAAAGGTTCCAATTAGTTGTATTAGTGGGTTAATTTCTTTTAGTACATAATAGAGAAGGAAATTGTATTCGGGTTTATTCAAATTATACAAATCTGCTATCAAATTCATTTTAGTTTTAATTGTAGAATTAGGAATCTTGACATCTTGAAGATATGAAATTAATTCTTTTTTGATTTTATTTTTTGTGAGAGAAATTTCTCTTTGAGAGAGATTATCAGGTCTTTTTACTGTTATTTTAGTTTTAAATTTAAAAACGAAGTTTAAATCATCAAAAAATTTCTTAAAATTATACTCATTTATATCTATACCTTCCATTAAATTTAATAAATAATTGCATAACATATATTTTTCAAAAGAAGATATCTCTTTTAATTCGTCATATTTATTTTTTTTAGGGTTCCTGTTTAGTGTCCAGTCTAAATAATATTCGTTCATTTGTAAATCCTTTCTTACATTCATTATAAGTAAGAACTATGTCATTTACGGACAGATAAATCAAGCAAATAACACAAATGTAAATAATAAAGGTATTTGATATATTATAGATAATATAATATCTATCATTTGACATTTATCTAAATATAGTATAATATATTAACTATGAACAATTTTTTATTTAATCAAAAAACACCAAAAGAAATAGCTCAAAATTTGGTTGAAAAAATCCAACACCACAGAAAAAAACTTAAAATATCTCAAATACAACTTTCCCAAAAATCAGGAGTGAGTCTTGGCTCTATTAAACGATTTGAATCAAAAGCTGAAATCTCTCTTGCTTCACTTATTAAAATTGCAATTGCACTTGATTTAGATAAAGATTTTGATAGTTTATTTACTCAAACTACATACAATTCTATTGACGAAATAATAAATGGAGACTAAAGACGTGGAAAACTATAGATATTTGAATGTTTTATATAATGATATTTTAGTTGGGAAATTAGCTAAAACCAATGATAATTTGATTGCATTTGAATATGATGATAATTGGTTAAATAGCGGATTTAGCATCTCTCCATTTAGTTTGCCATTAGTAAAAAAAGTGTTTATACCAAAGCAAGAGCCATTTGGCGGACTGTTTGGAGTTTTCAATGATAGCTTGCCTGATGGTTGGGGAAGGTTATTGGTTGACAGATTATTTTTGAGACATAAAATAAATCCACTTGAAATTGATAACCTTAATAGGCTTGCTGTTGTTCAGGAAAGTGGTATGGGAGCTTTAACTTATAAGCCAGAACACCGATTTGAAATCATAGGACAAAATTTAGATTTAGATTCATTAGCAAAAGAATGTTCAAAAATATTAGAAACAAATAATTCTAATGAATTAGATGAATTGTTTATACTAGGAGGTTCATCTGGTGGAGCCAGACCAAAAATTCTTACACAAATTAATGGTGAAGATTGGATTATCAAATTTCCATCTTCACAAGATCCTAAAAATATTGGAGAACAAGAATATCAATATTCTTTATGTGCTAAAAAGTGTGGAATAAACATGGCTGAAACAAAATTATTTCCATCAAAAATATGTATGGGGTATTTTGGAATTAAAAGATTTGATAGGGATAATAGTAGAAAAATTCACATGGTTTCAGCAAGCGGATTGTTAGAAACAAGTCATAGATTACCAAATCTTGATTACAATATCCTTATGAAATTAACTTTAGAATTAACAAAAAATTACCAAGATATAGAGCAACTTTATAGACTTATGAGTTTCAATGTTTTTGCACATAATAGAGATGACCATTCAAAGAATTTTTCATATATTTATAATGAAGCAAAAAAAGAGTGGCACTTGTCACCGGCTTATGATTTAACTTACAGTTCGTCTTTTAATGGAGAACATGCGACAACAATTGATGGTGAAGGTAAAAATCCAAATTTAGATAATATTTTGTCGGTTGCTAAAAATATAGGTTTAAAAGAAAAATTGGCAAAAGATATTGCGTCTGAAATTAAAAGTCAATGTACGAGTTTGCAAAAATATAAAAAATAAATTATCTTTAATAATCTCCATTTCGTTCTTTTTGCAAATCCCAAAAACAATTTGTATAATGGTATTTGTCTCCGCTAATTACTCGAACAATATCTTTTTTAAAGTCATACCTTTCGTTAGATTTAAATAGTTTTGTATAAACTTGAAATCGTCCTTTGGTGTCTTTTGTTATAACTAGCAAATCCTCTATATTTGTATTTAGAAGTTTTTCTCTTACTTTTTCATCAAGACGATTTATCACGTTTACTTCTACTAATTTTTTGTATTGGTCAACATTTTGTTCTTTCGCAATTTTGGTAAATTCTTCAAGGTTGTAT